>JBJTKE010000539.1:0-5921 GCA_046096285.1 Chloroflexota bacterium | reverse complement strand
GTCCGAGGCCGTCTTCCACGTCCGCTGCCCTGCCAGCGGCGCGCTGGAATACGGCAACGTCACCGTGGTCAGCCAGGAACCGGGCCACGACGTGATCCGCCTCCGCAAGGTGACCGGCCCGGACACCGACCTCATCGCCATCGTCAATCTCGTCCAGACCAACCCGCAGAACCCCCTGCGCGACGTCACCATGACCCCCGCTGGCGGCATCTGCCGCAGCGACCCGTTCACCGCCGTCTCCGGCCCCGGCGCCTGCGCCGGCGGCGACTACTCCGGCTTCGCCGAGGACCCCCGGCGGGCACGGTTCGATCCGCAGTTCCTGCGCAACCTGCGCCCCTTCGCCTCCCTCCGCTTCATGGACTGGGCGGGGACCAACAACTCCGCGCTGGCCTCCTTCGCGAACCGCGCGCAGCTGTCGCACCAGTTCTGGTCCAGCGGGCGCGGCGTGCCCATCGAGATCATGTGCCAGCTCTGCAACGTGCTCGGAGCGGACGCCTGGTTCACCATCCCCCACCTGCTCGACAACGCCGGCGTGCAGGCATGGGGCGCGCTGGCCGCGCAGGAACTCGGCGCGGGCCGCGCCGTCTCCGTCGAGTGGTCCAACGAGGTCTGGAACGGCATCTTCGACCAGACCGCCTGGGCCGAGGCCCAGGGCGTCTCCGCCGGGCTCGACACCGGCGGCGATTCCTTCGTCGGCATGTTGCGCTACTACGCGAACCGCGCCGGGCAGGTCCACGACCGCTTCACGGCGGGCTTCGGGGATGCCTCGCGCGTCCGGCGGCTGATGGCGACGCAGGCGGCCAACGACTTCCTGACCTCCACCATCCTCGCGCAGGTGGAGGCGGTCAACGGCGCAGGCTCGGCCGCGAGCCGCGTGGACCTGCTGGCCATCGCGCCCTACTTCGGCAAGACGGTGACCGGGCAGGCCGACGCCAACCGCATGAAGCAACTCGGGGTGGACGGCATCTTCGATTGGCTGCTGAACGACCCCGCCGCCAACCCCGCGTTCGACTACGGCTCGCTGCGGCAGATCCGCGGCATCGTCGCCGGGCAGGTCGCGGCGGCGGGCGCCTACGGCGTGCCGCTCGGCAGCTACGAGGGCGGCCAGCATCTCGTCGGCTTCGCCGGATTCGAGAACGACAACGCGCTGAACGCCCTGTTCGACGCCGTGAACCGCGACCCCCGGATGAAGCAGGTCTACCTCGCCTACCTCGACGACTGGCGCCAGCAGACCGGGCAACTCTTCCACCACTTCACCGACGTGGACGCCTTCACCAAGTGGGGCCGCTGGGGGTCGAAGGAGCACCCGGGGCAGTCCCGCGCCAACGCGCCGAAGTACGACGCGCTCCTCACCTACGCGGAGCAGTCTCCCCTGTGAGATGGGCCCGGGCCGGCGAGACCGCGCCGGCCCGGGCGCTATACCCGTTGTGCCAGCCGCCGGGAATGCCCGCTCGGGCCCGCGCTGGCGGGAGGCCGCGATGGTCGCTGTCCAGCGCATGGAACCAGCCGTGTACGAGCGCATGGCGTCCGACCCGGCCTGGAAACTGACCGAACTGCATGACGGGATTCCGCGAGAGAAACCGGTCATGAGTCAAGCTCACGGTGGCCTCATGATGGCGCTTACGCGCGCCGTGCTGCCGGGGCTCGACGACCGCCTTCACCGGTTGAGGACCAATCACGCCAAACTCGCCGCGCCGGGCGGCAGCTGTTTCATCCCGGACCTCGTGGTGTTGCCGCTGCCCGCGCACAGCAGCACGCCCGATGCCGCTGACCTGTACCACGACCCCGCCCTGCTGGGCATCGAGATTCGCTCCCCCAGCACCGGCGGGTTCGATCTCGAGACGAACCTGCCGGCGTACATGCTGCGGGGCGATGCCGAGATCTGGCTCGTCCTGCCGGAACGGGCCGAGATCGTCCGCTGGCTCCGGGCCAGAGACGGCGGGTACGCGGAGGACCGGATTCGCGCGGGCGTGCTGCATCCGGCTGCGCTGCCAGGCGTCGCGGTCGATCTCGACGCGCTGTTCGGGCGGCGCGGCTGAGGGCCCGGCCGGTCAGAGCAGGCGTTCCATCAGGATCACATCCACCCAGCGGCCGTCGAGCACCCCCTGCTCGCGATACACGCCGACCTCGCGGAAGCCGAACTTGCGATAGAGCGCGACCCCGGCCTCGTTGAACGGGAACCCGGCCAGCACCAGTTTGTGATAGCCGAGACCGCGGGCGGCGTCGATCAGCGCGGCGAGCAGCGCCGAGCCGACCCCGCGGCCCCGTACCCCGCGGTCCACGTAGATCGAGAAATCCGCGACGTGGCGGTAGGCCGGGCGGGGGTTGAACGAGTTCAGCGAACCCCACGCGAGAGCCTCGTCGCGCTCGTCCACGGCGACGAGCACGGGATGCCGTTCGGAGCGCGCCGCCAGCCACGCCGCCCGCTCCGCCTCGTCGCGCGGCTCCGTTTCCAGCGTGGCGAGGCGGTCCTCGATGCCGGCGTTGTAACTGCGGGTGATCGCGGGAACGTCGCGTTCGGCGGCGGCGCGGACGCGCACGTGAACGGGGTGCGAGGGCGGCAGGGCGTCAGCTGGCATCCGGGCGCCTCCGTGACCATAACAAGCCGGCAGCCGCAGGCCGGTCCTCCGTCAGGATTCCAGCCGCAGGTCGAGCGGGAGTTCGGCCTGGCCGGGCCGGGGGCCGGGCGCGGCCGGGCGGCTCGAAGGGTCGGCGCCGGCGTAGTCGCGCTCCATCCACCCCTCGAGCAGGCCGGCGAGACCGGCGATGCGGTCGTCGTCCCAGGCGAGGTTCCGGATCATCCAGACGAACCGGGCCACGTGCGGCGGGTCCCCGGGGCGGATGGGCCGCATGCCGGCGGCGGCCAGCACGTCGTCGAGCGGCAGATAGAGCGCGTCGGCGATGCGGGCGGCGCTCGCGGCGTTGGGACGGCGGGAGCCCCCCGCCCACTGGCTGACCACGTTGCGGGAGACCCCGGCGCGGCGGGCGAACTCCGCCTGCGTCCACTCTCGCGCCGCCAGGTGCTGCCGCAGCCACGCGGGGAAGCGCGAGGCTGGCTCCCCGCCCCCGCCGGTCTTCCTGCCCTTGCCCGATCCGGCGCTCATGGCGGCTCATCCTCCCGCGGTGGACGCATCCGGGGGAGCATCGCGCCAACGCCGGTCCGGCGCAATGGCCCCCGGATGGCATGGTAGGCTCCCGGACCGCGGCGCGGGAGGCCTCCCGGGTTGTCCGGGGACACATGGGATCGGAGGACCGGTGAGCGAGACTGGCGAGACTGGCGGGGCGGACGCCCCTGACGAGCGGCGGCAGCGATTGCATCGCCGCCGGTTCATCGGCGCGGGTGCGCTCGGGGCGGCCGGCGCGATGGCGACCGCGGCGGCGGTGACGGTGTCGCTGTCCCAACAGGAGGCGGCGGTGCGCGCCGCTCCCGTGACGCCGGACCCGCCGCCCGCCGGGCAGGCCCCGATGCGCGGGTATCTCTCGCTGTCTCCCTTCCAGGCGGGCGTGCTGGAGGCGGCCTGCGAGCGGTTGATCCCGGCCGACGCCCTCGGGCCCGGCGCGAAGGAGGCGGGCGTCGTCTTCTTCATCGACCGCCAACTGGCGAACGAGCAGGCGATGTTCCGCGGCCCGTTCTACCGGCAGGGGCCGTTCACCCCGGGCGAGCCGACCCAGGGCGACCAGTCGATCATGACCATGCGGGAGCGGTTCCGGATCGGCATCCTCGGGCTCGACGGCGAGGCTCGCGCGCGCCACCAGCAGGGCTTCGCCGACCTGACCGGCGCGCAGCAGGACGCGATCCTGGCCGACCTCGAGCAGGGCAAGCCCGAAACCTTCGGATCGGCCTCGCTGATGGCCGAACCCGCGACGGGAGCGCCGGCATCGATCGCCGATCCCGCGCCGCCGGTCGTGGTGCCGGCGAAGGCCTTTTTCGGGTTGCTGCTCGCCTACACCCAGGCCGGATTCGTCGCGGACCCGGTGTACGGGGGCAACCTCGACATGGCCGGTTGGAAACTGATCGGGTTCCCCGGCGCCCAACTCGGCTACGCGCAGTGGATCGGCCGGCACGGCGAGGCCTTCACCGGGCCGTACCAGTCGCTCGCCGACGTGCAGGGCTTCGGCCACCCCGCCCATCACGAGGAGGCCTGACATGGGAACCCTGCCGCATGTGGATGTGCTGATCGTCGGGATGGGCGTGGCCGGGGGGATCATCGCCAACGAACTGGCGAAGCGCTCGCCGGGGTTGAAGATCGTCGGGCTCGAGCGCGGGCCCTACCGCGCCACCTGGCCCGACTTCCTGCAGGACCATTTCGACGAGTGGCGGTTCGGCGTCCAGTCCGAACTGCACCAGAACCTGGCCAACGTGACCGTGACCTTCCGCAACGAGGGCACGCAGACCGCGCGCCCGATGCGGCAGTACGGGGCGTTCCGGCCGGGGAACGGGGTCGGCGGCGCCGCGGTGCACTGGAACGGGGTGTCGTGGCGCTATCTCCCCTACTTCTTCGCGTACCGCTCGCACCTCGAACAACGCTACGGGAAGGGATTCCTGCCCGCCGACACGACCATCCAGGACTGGGGCATCTCCTACGAGGAACTCGAGCCCTTCTACACGCAGTACGAGGAGACCTTCGGCATCGCGGGAAAGGCGGGGAACCTGAACGGCGAGATGCAACCGGGCGGCAACCCGTTCGAGGGGCCCCGCTCGAAGGAGTACCCGCAGCCGCCGGTGACCATCTCCTACGGCCCCACCCTCTTCCGCGATGCCGCCGCGAAGGTCGGCTATCAGCCTTTCCCGCAGCCGAGCGCGAACAGCCCGGCCCGCTACACCAACCCCGACGGGCAGACGCTCGGAGCCTGCAACTACTGCGGGTTCTGCGCCGGTTACGGCTGCCACGCCGGCGCGAAGGCGAGCCCCATGACCACCGTCATCCCCAGCGCGCTCGCCACCGGGCGGCTGGAAATCCGGCAACTCAGCAACGCCTTCCGCGTCAACCACGACGGCACGCGGGTCACCGGCGTCACCTACTACGACGCCGCCGGCCGCGAACAGGAGCAGACCGCGGACCTGGTCGTCCTCTCGGCGTGGACGCTGGAGAACACGCGCCTGCTGCTGCTTTCCGGCATCGGCGAGGCCTACGACCCCGCCGCCGGCGCCGGACACGTCGGCCGCAACTACACCTACCAGACCGGCGCCGTCGTCGGCGGGGCGATCGCGAACGTCTGGTGGGAGGACAAACTGACCAACCGCTTCATGGGGGCGGGCTCCAACGGCTACGCGATGGACGAGTTCAACTCGGACAACTTCGATCACAAGGACCTCGGGTTCTTCGGCAGCGGCAGCATCGCCTGCAACAACCCCGGCTCCGCCCAGATCCTGGGCAGCGGCCCGCTCCCGCCCGGCACGCCGGCCTGGGGCTCGGCCTGGAAGCAGGGCGTCCACGACTGGTACAACCGCAGCGCCTTCTTCACCATGCAGGGGGAGTCTCCCGCCTACCGGCAGAACTTCATGGACCTCGACCCCACCTATCGCGACGCCTGGGGCAACCCCCTGCTGCGGATCACCTTCAACTGGACCGACAACGAGCGGAAGATGGTCCGCTATGTCGCCGACACGGTGCTGCAGCCGATCGCGGACGCGATGGAGCCGACGCACCAGGACGTGCGCGGCGATCTGCCCGACTTCGACATCACCCCCTACCAGTCCACCCACGTCCAGGGCGGGACGATCATGGGAACCTCGCCCGACGATTCGGTGGTGAACCGCTACGGGCAGGTCTGGGGGCTGCCGAACCTGTTCGTGGCGGGGGCCTCCACCTTCCCGCAGAACGCGGGGTACAACCCGACCGGAACGGTGGGCGCGCTCGCCGCTCACGCCGCCGACGCCATCGTCACCCGCTGGCTGAAGGAGGGTGGGAGGCTGGCGT
>JBJTKE010000538.1:0-8805 GCA_046096285.1 Chloroflexota bacterium | reverse complement strand
CGTCATCGGTCGTGCGTTGGCGCGTTTGCCGGGCTCATTGGGAAAGCCGTCCGGCCGCTAGACGTTCTTGCTGTAGGAGGCGGCGGCACGGCGCTTGCGCACGCGGGCCACGGCGTCGTCGGAGGCCGGGACCGACTCGGCCCTCGCCGCGGGGGCAGCCGCCACGGCGGCCGCGGCCGCTGCGGCAGGCCGTTTCGGCGCCGGGGCGGTCAGGAGATCGTCGTCGAGCGTGGAAACGTCGCTCAGCGGGTCATCCTTGGATGCCGCCGCCACGGGCTCCGGTTTCTTCGCGGCGACCGCTGCCTTCCCCTTGTTCGCGCCCGCCGCGCCGGGTCGCCGATCCGCCGGGCGTCCTCCCGGCTTGCCGCCGCCCCGGGCCTTGGCCGGTGCGCCGAGGTCCCGCTTGACTCCTTCCGTGACGTCATCCACCTCGTCCATCATCGACTGCATCTCGCGGCGGACGGTGTTGCGGATGTCGTCGACCTCGGCCATGGTCTTTTCGAACTCGCCGGTCAGGCCGGAGGTCATTTTCTTGAATTCGCGCATCCACCGGCCGGCCTGGCCGGCAAGTTCTGGCAATCGATGCGGTCCGAAGACGACCAGCGCGATCACCAGGATGACGAACATCTCCTGGTAGCCAACTCCGAACATTCACCTGCCTTTCGATGGCCTCGTTGCGGAGGCGCGGCCGGCCCTGCTTGCCGAAACATGGGAGAATCGGGCCGAAGTATACCAGCGCGAAAAAAGCCCCCTTCAGGGAGATTTGCCCCGTCATGAAGATGATTGCCGGCCTCGGCAACCCCGGCCGAGAGTATGCGAAAACCCGCCACAACCTCGGGTTCATGGTGGTCGAGGAACTCGCCCGCCGGGCCTCCGCCAGCGGCTGGAAGTCTCGCTTCAAGGCCGACCTCCTCGACATCCCGCTCGCCGGCGAGAAGGTCATCCTCGTCAAGCCCATGACCTACATGAATCTCAGCGGCCATGCCGTCCGAGAGGCCGCCGCCTGGTACAAGGTTCCCCGGCAGGACATCCTCGTCGTCGTCGATGATCTCGACATCCCCTTCGGCGCCATCCGCATGCGGGCAGGCGGCAGCGCGGGCGGGCACAACGGCCTCAAGTCGATCGCCGAGCAACTGGGCGGCCAGGACATCCCGCGACTCCGCATCGGCATCGGCCGCGGCCCGGGCGCCGCCACCGCCCAGGTGCTCTCCCGCTTCAGCGCCGACGAGGAACGCGACCTGCCCGCTCTGGTCGCCGCCGCCGCGGACTGCGCGGGCCACTGGGCCTCGGGCGGCATCATCGACGCCATGCACCGATGCAACCGCAGCGTGCTCGATCCGCCGGCGCTCCCCCCGGCCCCGGTCCCGTAACCGCCGCCGCCGCGAGCGGCGTACAATCGACGCCGCCCCGGTTCGCCGCTTCGAACGCCGAATCCCCGCATGAGGTCACAATGGCTGTCATCCCCACGACCCCACAGATGGCGTCCGGCGTCGCCCGGGTGATGGTTGCCGGCGCCGGCACGATGGGCCGCGGCATCGCCCAGGTCTGCGCCGAGGCCGGCTACGCCACGCTCATGTTCGATGCCGATCACGCAGCCCTCGCCCGCGGCCGCGACGCGATCGACGCCGCCTGGGTCAAACTCGTCGACAAGGGCCGCAAAACCGCCGACGAGGCCGCCGCCTGCCGCGCGAGGCTCGCAGCCGCCGCCGGGCCACAGGACGCCGCCGGTGTCGACCTCGTCATCGAAGCGATCTACGAGACCCTCGACGCCAAGGTCGCCCTGTTCCGCGCCCTCGACGCCGCCCTGCGGCCGGGTGCGATCCTCGCCAGCAACACCTCGTCCATTTCCATCACCCGTCTCGCCGCGGCGACGTCGGATCCGGGGCGCTTCGTCGGCCTCCACTTCTTCAATCCGGTGCCGCTGTTGCCGTTGGTCGAGGTCGTGCGCGGTCTCCGCACCACCGACGCCACCGCCGACCGCGCCGTTGCCTTCGCCCGCTCCCTCGGCAAATCCCCCGTCACGGTCAACGATGCCCCCGGGTTCGTCGCCAACCGCATCCTGCTGCCGATGATCAACGAAGCCATCTTCACCCTCTCCGAGGGCGTCGCCACGCGGGAGGCAATCGACGAGGTCATGAAACTCGGCATGTCGCACCCGATGGGCCCGCTTGCCCTCGCCGACCTGATCGGGCTCGACGTCTGCCTCGACATCCTCCAGACCCTGCATCGCGACTTCGGCGATCCCAAGTACCGGCCCGCCCCGTTGCTGGCCCGGATGGTCGCCGCGGGCGCCCTCGGCCGCAAGAGCGGCGAGGGCTTCTATCGCTACGACGGCTGAAGCGCCGTCACCGGAGCGTCGCCATGATCCCGACCGAAGCCGACCCCGCTGGCCGCCCGATCCGCGTCCTCATCGCCAAGCCCGGTCTCGACGGCCACGACCGCGGCGCCAAGGTGCTCGCCCGGGCCCTCCGCGACGCCGGTTTCGAGGTGGTCTATACCGGCCTGTTCCAGACCCCCGAGATGATCGCCTCGGCCGCCCTCCAGGAGGACGTCGACGTCGTCGGCCTGAGCATTCTCTCCGGCGCCCACCTCGCCCTGTTCCCGCGCATCATGGCCGCCCTCCGCGACCGCGGCCTCGATGACGTCCTGGTCGTCGCGGGCGGCACCATCCCCGGAGAGGACGTCCCGGTCGTGCGCGACATGGGCGTCGCCGCCGTGTTTGGCCCCGGCACCTCCTTCGCCGACATCGTTTCCTTCCTTCACGCCAACGCTCCCGCCCGCCACGACGCGGCCTGATCCATGGGCCTGCTCGACCGCCTCGACGCCGGCGACCCGCGCGCCCTGCCGCGCCTGCTCACCCTCATCGAAAACCGCGACCCCGCCGGCCTCGAAGCCCTCGACGCCCTGTACCCGCGCGCCGGCCGCGCCCACGTCGTCGGCGTCACCGGTCCGCCCGGTTCGGGCAAGAGCACGCTCGTCGCCGCCCTCGCCGGGGCCGTCCGGGCCTCCGGCCGCTCCGTCGCCGTCCTCGCGATCGACCCGAGCAGCCCGGTCTCCGGCGGCGCAGTCCTCGGCGACCGCATCCGCATGATGGACATGCACGCCGACCCCGGCGTCTTCATCCGCAGCATGGCCTCGCGCGGCCGGGTCGGCGGGCTTGCCCCCGCCGCCGCGGGCGCCGTCGCCGCGCTCGACGCCGCGGGCTTCCCGATCATCCTCGTCGAGACCGTCGGCACCGGCCAGGACGGCATCGACATCGTGACGCTCGCCCAGACCGTCGTCGTGGTCCAGGTGCCCGGGCTTGGCGACGGCGTGCAGGCCATCAAGGCCGGCCAACTCGAGATCGGCGACGTGCTCGCGGTCAACAAGGCCGATCTGCCCGGCGCGGAAACCCTCGCCCGACTCTTGCGCCAATCCGCGGAGGATCTCGGCCCCGAAGGCTGGTCCGTGCCGGTGCTGCCCGTTTCGGCGGCGTCCGGCGACGGCGTCCCCGGCCTGCTGGAGGCCATCGACCGCCACCGCGACTACCTCGTCTCCAGCGGCGAGGGCGGGCGCCGGGCGGCGGCGGCTGCCTCCGCGGCGGTCATGTCCGGGCTGCGCGCCGCCATCGAGCGGAGAGTGGCGGCCGGGTCGTCGGCGGCGCTTGCGCACCTCCTTGCCGAGGTCACCGCCCGCCGGATGTCGCCGGACTCAGCCGTCTCCGGGCTGCTCGCCGCCCTCGACCGCGCGCCGGGCGGCGGCGACCCGGTTGGCGATCATCGCGGCGGTTGACCCCGCTCCGACGCCGTTCCCCACGTTCACCACCACCAGTCCCGGGGCGCACGACTGCAGCATCGTCGTCATCGCCCCCAAGCCCGCCGCTCCGATGCCATACCCGACCGGCGCCGGCAACCCGATGACCGGCACGTCCACCAGCCCGGCGACCACCGACGGCATCGCGCCGTCCATGCCCGCCGCCGCCACCAGCACATCGGCCCCCCAGGCGATCAGCCCCTCCAGCGGCCGCACCAACCGGTGCAGCCCCGCCACCCCGACGTCGTACACCTCCCGCACCTCGGCGCCCATCTCCCGCGCCACCAGCGCCGCCTCCGCAGCCACCGGCACGTCCGACGTGCCCGCGCCGACGATGCCAACCCGTCCCCCGAGCCGCGGCGGCTCCGACCCCGGCCGCTTCAGCACCAGCACGCGGGCGGCCGGGTGCCACTCGCTCTCCCAGCCAGCCCCGGCCAGGGCGGGAATACGCTCCGCCATCTCCGGCGGCACCCGGCTGGCCAGCGCCCGCCCCGGCCGCTCCGCCAGCCGCACCAGCGCCGCCGCCACCGCTTCCGCGGGCTTGTGCTCGGCATGCACGAACTCCGGGATGCCCGTGCGCGCCCGCCGGTCGAGGTCGAGCCGCATCGTCGCCGCGCCCCGCTCATCTCCGAGTTCGGCCACGCCGCCGGGATCGTCGGCAAGCACGCGGCGCAAGGCATCGAATGGCCGCGCCTCGGTTCCATCGGTCATCGCGTAGCCGCCTCCTCCATCGCGCGGTCGATCATCGCCGCGACATCGCCGCTTTCCGCCCCCAGCACCAGGTGGGCGAGAAACTCCACGTTCCCCGCCGGGCCTTTCAGCGGCGAGGCGGTCAACCCGAGCACGCCAAATCCGCTCGCCCCGGCTGCCTCGCAGGCCTCCGCCAGCACCCGACGATGCACCGCCGGATTCCGCACCACGCCGCCCTTGCCGAGATCCCGCGGACCCGCCTCGAACTGGGGCTTGACCAGCGGCACGCAGATGCCCCCGGGGCCCATCAGCCGCGCCGCCGCGGGCAGCACCAGCCGCAGCGAGATGAACGACACGTCGATCACCGCCAGTCCGCACCGCTCCGGCAGCGACTCCAGGTGGCGCGCGTTGGTGCGGTCCATCACCACCACCCGCGGATCCAGCCGGACCCGCTCCGCGAGTTGCCCGTAACCCACGTCCACCGCGTATACCCGGGCCGCTCCGCGCTGCAGCAGGCAATCCACGAATCCGCCGGTGCTCGCGCCGAAGTCCACTGCGACCGCACCCGCCGCATCGATCCCGAACGTTTCCAGTGCGTGATCCAGTTTTTCTCCCCCGCGGCTGGCGAACCGCGGCTTCGCCGCCAGCGCGATTTCGTCCGCCGCCCGCACCGCCACCCCGGCCCGGTCAGTCACCGCCCCGTTCACCGTCACGTCCCGCGCCAGGATCAGGGCCCGCGCCCGCGAACGCGTCTCGGCCAACCCGCGCTCCACCATCGCCTCGTCGAGCCGCATCCGGGAGGGCCGCGTTTCGGTCACTGCCGGGTCCGCTCGATGAACGGCGCGGTCTGCGCGTGACACAACGCCACCGCCAGCGCATCCGCCGCGTCGTCCGGCCGCGGCGCCCGTTCCAGCCCGAGGATGATCCGCACCATCTCCTGCATCTGGCTCTTGTCCGCTTTCCCGTAGCCAGACACGGCCTGCTTCACCTCGGACGGCGTGTACTCCGCGATCGGCACCCCTGCCCGCTCCGCCGCCAGCAGGACCACGCCACGCGCCTGTCCCACGGCCAGCGCATTGGTCACGTTGCGGGCGAAGAAGAGTTGCTCGACCGCCACCGCATCCGGCCGGTGGTCGGCGATCAGGCCGGTCACGGCGTCGAACAGGCGCGAAAGCCGCGCCGGCATCGCCTCGCTGGAGGCGGTCTCCACCACGCCAAAGGCAACGGCCCGGGGCTGCGGCTGGTCATCCACCAGGCCATAGCCGAGCCGGGCCGTGCCGGGATCGATCCCCAGCGTGCGCATCGGGCGCTAGTTGACCTGCGCCAGCACGTCGTCGGTCAGTTCGATGTTGGTGTAGACCGTCTGCACGTCGTCCAGGTCCTCCAGCCGCTCGACCAGCCGGATCACCTTCACCGCCACATCCGCTTCCGGGCTGACGAGCGTCTTCGGCTTCATCGTCAATTCGGCCGAGGCGATCTCGAACCCGGCCGCCCGCAGCGCCTCCTGCACGGTATGCAGATCGGCCACCTCGGTGTAGACCTCCACCGCCTCCGGGTCGTCGGTCACGACGTCGTTGGCGCCCGCGTCGATCGCCACCAGCGCGATCTCATCGGGATCGGCGCCCTTCGGGTCGATCACCACCAGCCCGACGTGATCGAACATCCAGCCGACGCTGCCGCTCTCCCCGAGGCTGCCCCCAGCCCGGGTGAAGGCGGCCCGCACCTCTCCCACGGTCCGGTTCCGGTTGTCGGTCATGGCCAGCACCATCATGGCCGCGCCGCCGGGCCCATAGCCCTCGTAGTAGATCTCGTCGAAGTTGTCGCCCGCGCCTTCGCCGGCCACCTTGGCGATCGCCCGCTCGATGTTCTCCTTCGGCATGGAGGACGCGCGGGCCCGCTCCACCGCCAGCCGCAGCCGCACGTTGTATTCGGGGTCGGGCAATCCCGTCCGGGCGGCGACGCTGATCTCCCGCGCCAGCTTGGTGAAGAGCTGTCCGCGCTTCGCGTCCGCGGCGCCCTTCGCCCGCTTGATCGTTGACCATTTCGAGTGACCGGACATCAGAACACTCCCAGTTGCGGCAATCGACCCCGGAATTGCCGGAAACGCCTCGCAAACGGTCGAGAGTATACCGCCCCCGCCCCATCCGCCCCCATCCTGCGCCCGCTGCGCCGCTTGCCCTGTGGGACGAACCTCCCGCCGTTCGGGTTGAAATCTGCACAAACCTTCCCTACACTCGCAAAACGATCTCCGTCCGGAACAATCCGGCGCTCACAGCGAGGCCCTGCGAGGATCACATGCCAGCCCGCACTGGTGCAGTTCCTGCAACTCCAGCCTCACCGCCCCCGGCTCCGGGCGTCCCCCGGGTCCGGCGTTGCTGTCGGCTCGGTCATGGACGCCGCTCGTTCCGGGCGCCGCATCTTCGGCACGCAGGGTGGTGAACGCCGCGATGGTTTCCTCGCTGATCGCCAAGGGCAAGACCCAGGGGTATCTGCTCTCCGACGAGATCGTCGCCGCCTTCCCCAACGTCGAGGAGCACCTCGACGGCCTCGAGGACTTCTACACCTCGCTGATCGCCGAGGGCATCGAGGTCCTCGACCAGGCGCCGCTCCCCGGCGCCCGGACCCCCGCGGAGCCGGAAGCGCCCGACCCCATCCGCGACATCCCGGCGCCCGTCGTCGAGCGCGCCCAGGAGCGCATCGCCCCCGGCGAGGACCTTTCCTCCGGCGTCGGCGACTCGGTCCGCCTCTACCTCCAGGAGATCGGCGAAACCGACCTCCTGACCATGCAGGAAGAGGTCTGGCTTGCCAAGCGCATGGAGCGCGGCAAGATCGCCGAGGCCCGGCTCAATGACGCCAACCTCTCCCGCGACGACCGCCGCACCTACGAGGCCGACAAGGCCGACGGCGACGCCGCCCGGGCACACCTCATCCAGGCCAATTTGCGGCTTGTCGTTTCGGTCGCCAAGAAGTACGTCGGCCGGGGCCTCTCCTTCCTCGACCTCATCCAGGAAGGCAACATCGGCCTGATGAAGGCCACCGACAAGTTCGACTACCAGCGTGGCTACAAGTTCAGCACCTACGCCACCTGGTGGATCCGCCAGGCGATCACCCGCGCCATTTCGGACCAGAGCCGCACCATCCGCCTCCCCGTCCACGTCGGGGAGACCATCAACCGGGTGAAAAATACCGGACACCGCCTCCAGCAGATCTTCGAGCGGGAGCCGACCCAGGAGGAGATCGCCCGGGCCATGGATGTCCCGGACGACAAGGTCCGCCAGGTCCTCGACGTCTCGCGCCACCCGGTCTCGCTCGAGGCGCCGGACGGCCAGGACGGAGACGCCTTCCTCGGCGATTTCATCGAGGACGAGACGATGCCGCAACCCCTCGAGCTGGCCTCGCAGGAGTTGCTCAAGTCCCAGATCTCGGACGCCCTCGAAAAGCTCACCGAGCGGGAGCGGAAGATCATCGTGCTGCGCTTCGGGCTCGAGGACGGGCGCTTCCGCACGCTCGAGGAGGTTGGGCGGGAGTTCGGCATCACCCGCGAGCGCATCCGCCAGATCGAGGCCAAGGCGCTTCGCAAGCTCCGCCACCCCAGCTACAGCCGCAAGCTTCGCGGATACCTGGAGTAGCCCGGGGCCTGCTGCCCCGGCCCCGCGCGCATCCCTCTGGCCGCGTGTCCCGCGACGTGCTCACCCTCCCGTTCCCACCCCTGCCGGCGCAGTCCGCCGTCCGGGTTCCGGGAGGGGCCGCGCTGCCCGCCCCGCTTCCCTCTACGGCGCGAACCGGGTGAAAATCAGCGACACGTTGTGCCCGCCGAACCCGTTGGAATTGCTCATTACGGCATCGAGGGCGGCATCGCGCGCCACGTTGGGCACCACGTCGAGGTCGCATTCCGGGTCCGGCGTCTCCTGGTTTATCGTCGGCGGGATCACCCCGTCGCGGATGGCCAGCAGCGACACCGCCGCCTCCAGGGCGCCGGCCGCGCCGAGCAGGTGGCCCGTCATCGACTTGGTCGAACTCACCGGCACCCGGTAGGCATGTTCGCCGAACACCGCCTTGATCGCCTGCGTCTCGAACTTCTCGTTGAGCGGCGTCGAGGTGCCGTGGACGTTGATGTAGTCGATGTCCTCCGGCCGCAAGCCCGCCTGCTTCAGCGCCCCCCGCATCGCCCGCTGGGCGCCCTCGCCCTCGGGCGCGGGGAGCCACGATCCTTGGAGAGGTGGCGGGGTACGGACTGACCGACGACGCCAACCACTACACGCAGCCCGCGCCCGAGGGCGAGGGCGCCCAGCGGGCGATGCGGGGGGCGCTGAAGCAGGCGGG
>JBJTKE010000537.1:0-2326 GCA_046096285.1 Chloroflexota bacterium | reverse complement strand
GTCCCGGTGCACCGGGGGGCGAGCAAGCCGCTGGTGCGGCCGCACCTTGATGCGGTCTACTTTCACGATGTCAACGGCCTGGGCGGAGCGGTGCTTCCGCACTCCTCACGGGAGATCGGGGCGGACCGCGGGCCCGCGGCGATGATCCGGCTGTCGAAGGCGATGCCGGGCGACCTGACGCTGGTGTGCACCGGGCCACTGACCAATCTCGCCATCGCGCTGAACGTCGATCCCGATTTCGGGATGCGGCTCCGGAACCTCGTGATCATGGGCGGCGCGTTCCACGTGCCGGGGAACACGACGCCGCACGGGGAGTTCAACATCCTGTGCGATCCCGAGGCGGCGATCGAAGTGCTGCAGGCGCGGCTGCCGGAAACCACCTGGATCGGGCTGGACGTGACCCACCAGACCGCCCTGACGCGCGAGGTGTGGGAAGCCACCACGGCGGCGCTGCGGGACGGGGTGGCCGGACCGGCGGCCAGGCTGGCGAGCGTGGTGGCCGAGCGGGTGTTCGTGGAGCGCGGCCTGCTGGGAACCTACCTGCACGACCCGCTGGCCGTGGCGGTGGCGCTCGATCCGACGCTGGTGCGGACCGAGGAGGTGGCGTTCTCGGTCGAGGTGGGCGAACCCCTCCGGGGCAAGACCACGGTGACAGGTCCGGGCCGGATGAAGGTCGCGGTGGAGGTGGATGCCGAGCGGTTCGCCCGGCTGTTCCACGAGCGGCTGATGCTGCATCCACGCGGGATCGGGGATGCGCGGCGCGGCGGTTGATGCGAAGATGGAGCGCCGGCGGACCGATGAAGGCCGCCGCGCTGGCGCGGGCCGATGGCGTACAGCCGCGGCCCAGGGTGATGCTTTCCGCAGGGAGGGGGTCGCCAATGACCGATCCGGACACGATCATCGACGCGGCGCCGTTGCAGGACCGCGACCTGTTGCAGCGGATGAGCCAGTACTTCGACGGGGTGGAGCAGCGGCTTCGCAACGGGGAGGGCTGGCTGATTTTCAATGCGCGGGCAGGGCGCTCGCGGCGGATCGCGACGTTCATCGAAGCGCAGCTTGCGTCTCGCAGGCCGCCGATCCCGTACCTGCTGATGCCATGGCGCGATTTCGCGCTCAGCGCCTACGTGACGGAGGTTGGGCTGGCGGAGTTGGCTCCGGAAGCGGGGGCGAGCGCCGTGGTCAGGCGGGAGTTCGAGATCGCGGCGCGGGTGACCGCCGACACCTGGGCGGCGGTGAATGACATCGATCTGCTGGTGATCGACGGGCTGACCCCCCGGCACCTGCATGAGGCGGCGGTGCTGGAGCGAACGCTGGCCCGGCGACAGGCGGGGCGGCGCGCCACAATCGTGCTGACGCCGGGAACGCCGCATCGCCTCCCGGTCGAGGTGGGGCAGGACGCGTGGACCGGAAGCTGGGAACGGGTGTTCGGGCGGATGTACGAGCGGAGCCTGGTGGCAGTCTAGCGACGAAGGCGACGTGCCCGCGCCGCCCTGACCGTCAGGAGTTCCGGTTCAGGGAGAGTTCGGCGACGTCGGCCAGCATCTCCCGGGTCTCGCCGTCCGGCACGACCGCGGCGTGGCGCTGGGCGCTGGAAACGAACTCCGCAGCGATGGCGACGGTCTCTTCGAGCACACCGGAGGCGCGAATCCGCTCGACCAGCGCGTCGATTTCAGCGCCGGGAACGGGGTCGCCCTCGCCGGTCGCGAGCCGCTCCAGGATCGAGTGGTCCGGAGAGTGGGCGGGCAGGCTGGCGGAGTAAAGCATGACCGGGAGGGTGACGGTGCCCTGCCGGAGATCGTTGCCGGCGGGCTTGCCGAGTTGCTGGGTACCCTCCCGCAGGTCGAGCACGTCATCGATGATCTGGAAGGCCATGCCGAGATCGGAACCGTAGCTCCGGAGGGCGTCGATGTCGTACTCCGGGGCGCCCCCGAGGATCGCTCCCATCTCGGCGGCGGCGGCGAAGAGCGCGGCGGTCTTGCCCTAGATGCGCTTCTCGTAGTCCTCCCGGGACTGGTCCAACCGGTGCGCGTAGAACATCTCGTGAAGTTGTCCGTCGCAGATTTCGCCGAGTGAACGGGCGAAGATGGCGACGATGCGCGGGTTCATGGTGGCCGCGGCGAGCATGGCCGACTGGGCGAACAGGTAGTCGCCGAGGAGGATCACGGCGCCCGCGCTGAGTTGGGCGTTCAGAGTCGGCTTGCCGCGGCGGATGGCTGCCCGGTCGAGCGTGTCGTCGTGCACCAGCGAGGCGGTGTGGAGGAGTTCGACTCCCGCGGCGGCGGTGTCGATGGCGTCCCGGTCGCCGCCCTAGCTGCGGGCGGCGAGC
>JBJTKE010000536.1:0-3912 GCA_046096285.1 Chloroflexota bacterium | reverse complement strand
GGGTCGCCGCCTGAACCTGCGACAACTTCACCAGGGGTAGGGAGGGAAGCCCGGCGCCGGATTTGATCCGCGCCGGGCGTCTTCGTCTCCGGGGCCTGGCGCGTCGCTCCCGTCCCGTGAAACAGTCAGCGGCCATGACCGGACGCTACGATCACCTGTAATGCCGACGCCCCGCGCGCCTAGGCCGCCGCCCGCCTTCCGGCTATCATGTCCCCGTCCGCCGGCGACGCCCGTTTCGCCGGCCTGCTCCCGGGAGCCCCACCGTGTCCGAGTTCGCCCATCTCCACCTGCATACCGAGTCTTCGCTGCTCGACGGGATGGGCCGCACCGCCGAGTACGTCGCCCGCGCCCGCGAGCGCGGCATCCATCACCTCGCCATCACCGACCACGGCGTCATGTACGGCGCGATGGAGTTCCACAAGGAGTTGACCCGCGCCGGGCTGCACCCGATCGTCGGCATCGAGGCCTACCTCGCCGAGGGGAGCGCCGCCGCCCGCGAGCGCCGCAGCTACCACCTGCTGCTCCTCGCCGAGAACGAGACCGGCTACCGAAACCTGCTCCGCCTTTCCTCGCGCGCCATGCTCGAGGGCTACTACTACCGGCCGCGCATCGATCTCGACATGCTCGCCGAGCACAGTGCCGGCATCATCGGCACCTCCGCCTGTCTCGGCGGACCTGTCGCCAACAACTTCCTGCATGGAGAGCCCGCGCGCGCCCGCGACTATGCCGGCAAGCTCGCCGAAATCCTCGGGCCCGACCGCTTCTACATCGAACTCCAGGACCACGGCATTCCCGAGCAGGCGCAGGTCAACCGCGAACTGGTCCCGCTCGCCCGCTCCCTCGGGTTGCCGCTCGTCGCCACCAACGACGTCCACTACTGCGAGCAGGAGGACTCCACCGCCCAGGACCTGCTCGTCTGCATCCAGACCAACACCACCATTCACGATGAGAAGCGGCTGAAGTCCGGCAGCGACCAGCTCTACCTCAAGAGCGCCGCCGAGATGGGCCGCCTCTTTGGCGAGGTGCCGGAGGGGCTCTCCAATACCATCCGCATCGCCGAGATGTGCAGCCTCGACCTCGGCTTCAAGGGCTACCATCTGCCCGAATTCCCCGTCCCCGACGGGCTGTCTCCGGAGGATTACCTCGAACAGCTCTGCCGCGAGGGCGTGCGCCGCAAGTACGGCTCCGACGGGGGAGAGGTCGGCGAGCGGCTCGCCTACGAACTCGGCGTGATCCGCTCCATGGGGTTCACCCACTATTTCCTCGTCGTTTGGGACTTCGTCCGCTTCGCCCGGGAGCGCGGCATTCTCGTCGGTCCCGGCCGCGGTTCGGCCGCTGGCAGCATCGTCACCTACGCCCTCGACATCACCGCGCTCGACCCGCTCAGGTACGGGCTCATCTTCGAGCGCTTCCTCAACCCCTCGCGCATCTCGATGCCCGACATCGACATCGACTTCGCCGACGACCGCCGCCACGAGGTGATCGACTACGTCGTGCGCAAGTACGGCGAGGACCGGGTCGCCCAGATCGTCACCTTCGGCACCCTGGCCGCCAAGGCCGCCGTCCGCGACGTCGGCCGGGCGATGGGCCGCTCGTTCGCCGAGACCGACCGCGTCGCCAAGCTCATTCCCGTCGGCCCCGGCATCACCATCGACTCCGCGATGGACAAGGTGCCAGAGCTCAAGTCGCTCTACGAGGGCGACGCCACCGTTCGCGAATTGGTCGACGCCGCCCGCAAGGTCGAGGGCATCGCCCGCCATGCCTCCACCCACGCCGCTGGCGTGGTCATTTCCCGCGACCCCCTGGTCGAGCACGTGCCGGTCCAGCGCGCGGGCGGCAAGAGCGAGGGCGAGGTCACCACCCAGTACCCGATGGGGGAATTGGAGGACCTCGGCCTGCTGAAGATGGATTTTCTCGGGCTCCGCACGCTGACGGTGCTCGGGAAAGCGGTGGCGCTGCTGAACGCCCGCGGTGTCGAACTGACCCTCGAGTCGATCCCGCTCGACGATGTCGCGGCCTACGAGGCGCTCTGCCGTGGCGAGACGGTTGGCATTTTTCAGCTGGAAGGCGGGATGACCACCCGGATGACGGTGGATGTCTCGCCGCGCTGCTTCGAGGATCTGATCGCCCTGATGGCGCTGATCCGGCCGGGACCGATGGAGATGGCGCCGGACTACATATCGCGCAAGCACGGCCGCACCCCGATTGTCTACATGCATCCCGACATGGAGCCGATCCTGGCCGAAACCTACGGCGTGGCCCTCTACCAGGAGCAGGTGATCCGGATCGCCAACTCGCTGGCCGGCTTCTCCATGGCGGAGGGCGACGGCCTGCGCAAGGCGATGGGCAAGAAACTCCCCGAGGAGATGGCCAAGTACCGCGACCGCTTCGTTTCCGGGTCCGCCGACCGCGGCATCGCCCGCGGCCTGGCCCGCGACGTCTTTGACATGATCGAGCGTTTCGCCGGCTACGGGTTCAACAAGGCCCACAGCGCCGCCTACGCCGTCATCGCCGCGCAAACCGCGTTCCTCAAGGCCAATTACCCGGTCGAGTTCATGGCGGCCCTGCTGTCCTCGGAAATCGGCAACACCGACAAACTCGTCTCCTGCGCCGCCGAATGCCGGCGCGCGGGCATCCCGGTGCTGCCGCCGGACGTCAACCGCAGCGGCGTGGAGTTCACCGTCGAGGAGACCGCGGGCGGTGCACCCGGCGTGCGTTGGGGCCTGAGCGCCGTCAAGAACGCCGGCGACGCCGCCGTGCGCTCGATCATCGAGGCCCGCGACGCCCTGCCGGACCGCGCCTTCGCCAACCTCGACGAGTTCTGCGAGGAGGTCGACTGGGCTTCCGTCAACAAGCGCGTCGTCGAGTCTCTCGCGAAGTGCGGAGCACTGGACGGGTTCGGTCCGCGCGGCTCGGTGATCGCCGCCCTCGAGGCCGCCGTTGGAGCCGGCCAGCGGCGGCAGAAGGCCAGTTCCCGCGGCCAGATCAGCCTGTTCGGCGGCGAATCCGAGCGCGCCGCCGCTTCGCCCCTCCCGCCTTCAACCGTCTCCGGCCGCGAGTTGCTGGCCTGGGAGAAGGAGTTGCTCGGGCTCTACATGAGCGACCACCCCCTCGGTCACGTCTGGGGTCCCGGCGCAGCGACGCCCCGCGACCTCGTGCCGGTGATCGACCTGGAGCGCCGCGCCGGTGGCGCTCCGGTGCGCCTCGTCGTCATGGTGACCTCGCTGCGCCGCATCTCGACCCGGAACAACCGGACGATGGCCGTCGCCGAGGTCGAGGATCTCACCGGGTCCGCCGAACTCGTGCTCTTCCCCGATGCCTGGGACCGCTTTGGCCCGGCAGTCCACCCCGACGCCATCCTCGCGGTCACCGCCAAGGTCGAGCGCCGCAACGACGCGCTGCAACTCGTCTGCGAGTTCCTCACCGCCGACCTGCCCGCCGGCGAGGTTCCGCGGGCGCCGGCGCGCACGGTGCATGTGCGCCTTGCCGCCAGCGAGGACCAGTGGGAGGACGTCTCGGCCATGAACCGGGTCGCCGCGGCCCTCGTCGATTTCGAGGGCGAGGACCGGCTGGTGCTCCATGTGCCGACCGCGCAGGGCATGGTCCGCCTCCAGAGCCGCTCCCGCCGCGTCCACTGGTGCGACGAACTGGCGGCCGCGCTCGCCGAGATCCCAGGCGTCGTCTCCGTGCTGCTCGAGGAGCCTGCAAGGACCCCGGACGCCGCGGCGGCAGCGGCCGCGAGCTGTGGGGCGCAGTCTGCGGCCCCGGGCCGAGCGGGGCGGGCGCCGGGCCCGGGGGCGACCCCCGGGGTCAGCCCCGGGCCGGCAGCCGCGCCAGCAGGCGGCCGGTCTCCCAGGGGGGGCTGTGCCGGTGGGGCGGGGCGGGGGCGTGCGGCGGGGGCGCGGGGCGGGG
>JBJTKE010000535.1:0-5035 GCA_046096285.1 Chloroflexota bacterium | reverse complement strand
GCCGCGCCCGCAGCGCCAGCGCAACCGTGCCGCCAGTGGCCTTGCGGTATGCTGCCGCGGCTGCCGCCGCTGCCACCAACTCGATGAACCTGCCGTCCGGCAACACCGGAAGGTCGAACGCAACAAGCGCGGGCGGGCGTTTCTCCCATACCGTCGCCGCCCGGTCCGCGGCTGTTCCGGCTGTGTCGGGCCCGTCGGGCAACCAGACGCTCGATGGTGCAAGCCCCCCGAACGCCGGCGGACCGGCAACTCCCGCGATCGCCCGCGCGGCGGAACCGGCGGTGAGGTCGAGGTCGAGTGGGGGATTCCCGCGGCACGCGAGCGCCCGGGCGACGCGTCCGCTCCCGCACGCCAGCGGCGATCGCATCGACAGCGACAACGTGGGCATCGGCGCATCGCGGGTTCGCATGATCGCTCCGGCCGGAAATCTCCAAGGGGCCGACGGCTTCAGCGCCTCAAGTCTATCCGAGACTGATCGATTGAACGCAATCGCCGCGCCGTGAAAGGCTAGTCAGGCGGGTTCGACCGCGTGCGGAGGCCCGCCCGGCCCGCCGAGGTCGATCGAAAGCCCCGGTTGGGCGAGGAACACCGGGCCGGCGTAGCGGTTCGCGGCCCGCCTCGCGGCCCGCTCCAATCCGTACTGCTGCCACAGGTGCGTGAGCAGCAGGGCCTTGGCCGATGACCTTGCCGCCAGTTCTCCCGCCTCCTCCGGCATCAGGTGTCCCCGCGTCTCCCGCGGCTCGTCGCCCGGTTCGTCGCAGCTTCCCTCGGCGATCAGCAGGTCCGTTCCGGCGGCGAATCCCTCGAGATTCGCCGCCGGTCCGGTGTCGGCGGTGTAGGTGAGCGACGAAACCCCATCGCTGACCCGCATGGCCCAGGTCGGAACATAATGGACCGTGGGCGCGAACGAGATCGTCAGGACGCCCGCGGTCAGTTGCCGCGCCGGGTCGTACTCGCGGGCGTCGAACACCGCGAAGTACGGGTCTCCTTCGCCATCGTCCTCGAGAGCCAACGCCAACCGGTCGAGGAACGCCAGTCCGCCCGGCGGAAGCCAGAGCGGCGCCCGCCGCCCGGAGGCGCCGGGCGAGTAGGCGAGGAAGTACCGCATCGCCAGCAGGTCGAGCACGTGATCGAGATGCATGTGAGAAATGACGATGCCGTCAAGCAGGGCCGCGTCGGTATGCTCCCTCAGTTGCTGGAGCGTCGCCGTCCCGAGGTCGAGCGCGATCCGCGTTTCGCCGGACTCCGCCAGGTACCCGGAGCACGGCTGCCCGGGGTTGCCGCCCGCGGCGCTGCCGCCGAGGACCGTCAGCCTCACAGGTCGAGTTCCCAGGCGGGCCCGGCTTCCTCGAGGCCGTCGAGGTGCACCGTGTCGTTGAACCGGTACACCTCCGTGTGGGCTTCCCGCACGTGCAGATGCGTGATGCTGCAGTTCCGCAGGCCGTAGATCGACGGGTCGCCCGGGTTCTGTCCCCGCAGCATCGCCATGAACGCGCCGATCACCCCGCCATGCGACACGACCGCCACCCGCTCCCCATGATGGTCATGGACGACCCGCTCCATCGCCTGCCAGACGCGCCGATGGAACTGCGCCCGCGATTCTCCCCCGGGCCAGGTCACCGACTCGTCGGTGTAGTCGAACAACTGCTCCACCAGGCCGGGATCGAGTTCCTCGATTTCCTCCCACGTCTTGCCTTCGTAATCGCCGAAGCTCATCTCCCGCAGGTCGGGGGCGTACACCGGCTCGATCGCCGTCAGTCGCGCCAGCGGCTCGGCCGTGGCGCGGGCGCGCGAGAGCGGGCTGCAGACGATCCGCGTGGGCGGAAGGTCTTCGGCCACCCGCTGCGCCGCCGCATCGGCCTGTCGCAGCCCCAGTTCGTCCAGTGGAAGATCCATCCAGCCCTGGAGCACACCCGCCCGGTTGCCCGCGGTGCGTCCGTGCCGGATCAGCACCAGTTCGGTGATGTCCTCACGCCCGTGGCCCAGGTTCGTCCAGCGCTCGATCCCGGTCTGTCCGGGTTTGGGTCCGGTAGTAGTCACAGCACTCCTGCAGCGGGCATATCCCGCATCGCGGATTGCGGGCTATGCAGATCGCCTTCCCGTGCGCGATGAGGTTCAGGTGCAAAGCGTAAACGGCATCCCGGTCCGCGCCAACCAGGCCTTCGATCAGGGTGTGAGCGGCGTCCGCGCTCGTTTTTGGCGGCGCCAGCCCCAGCCGCAGCGAAAGGCGGTGCACGTGGGTGTCCACCGGCATCGCTGGCAACCCGAGGCTGAACAGCAGCACGCAGGATGCCGTTTTCGGCCCCACCCCCGGCAGCGCCATCAGCGCCGCGCGAGCTTCCGCGACCGGCAATCCGAGGATCCAGTCCAGCGACAATTCGCCCCGCTCCTCCCGCAGGATCTCCAGGATGCGCTGGATCCGGGGCGCCTTGATCTGGGCCAGCCCGCCCGATCGGATCGCTTCGGCCACCTCCCCGGTTGGCGCGACGCGGACCTCCTCCCACGTGGGAAACCGCCCCTTCAGCGAGCGGAAGGCGCGCTCCGTGTTGATGTCCGAGGTGTGCTGCGACAGCACCGTCCCGATCAGTTCATCCAGCGGTTCCCCGTGGGACCGCCAGCGCCGCGGCCCGTAGACGTCGTCGAGCGTCGCCGCGATGCCCGAAATCGTGCAGCCCTGCGTCATGTCGCCGTCTCCATCCGCGCGCGGGTACGATAGCCTCTCCGGTTGACTCGTTGTGACGCGGCGGGTACCATTGCCAGCCGTTAGCGCACGCCCGACACCCTCCAGGGGAGCTACCGTTGCCGACGCGGTTCCGCCCACGACAGACCGCCGGTGAGTCCGCCAGGGATTCACGAGGCGGATTTTTTTTGACCCGCGCGCCGCGGCCCGACGGGGGCGCACGCAATGGCTGAGCGGGTGCGCGCCATCGTCGGCGGCCGCGTGATCGACCCGTCGCTGGGCCTCGACGCCGTCGCCAACGTGATCGTCGCGGGCGGCAGGGTGGCGGCGGTCGGGGACATGGCGCCGCCCTCCGGTGCGGAAATCATCGATGCCGCCGGACTCGTCGTGGCCCCTGGGCTGGTCGATGTCCACGTGCATCTGCGGGCGCCCGGCTTCGAGCACAAGGAAACCATCGAAACCGGAGCCGCCGCCGCCGCCGCCGGGGGATTCACCACCGTTTTCTGCATGCCGAACACCCGGCCCGCGCTCGATTCGGTCGAGGCGGTCCGCTGGCTGAACGAGGAGGCCGCCCGCCGCTCCGCCGTCCGGGTCCGCCCGATCGCGGCCATCACCCGCGGCCGCGCCGGCGAGGAACCCGTCGACTTCGCCGCGCTTGCCGCTGAAGGCGTGGTCGGCTTCTCCGACGATGGCGACACCACTGCCGACAGTTCCATCATGCGCCGCGCCCTCGATGCGAGCCGCGCCCTCGGCATCCCGGTCATGGTCCACTGCGAGGACAAGGCGCTCGCCAGCGGAGCCATGCACGAGGGGGCGGTCTCCCGCCGTCTTGGCATCCCCGGCATCCCCGCCGAGGCCGAGGAAATCATCATCGCCCGCGACATCATGCTGGCCCGCCTCACCGGTGGCTGGCTGCACCTGTGCCACGTCTCCACCGGGCGCGGCGCGGATTTGGCCCGCCAGGCCAAGGCCGAGGGCCTCCGCGTCACCGCCGAAGTCATGCCCCACCATCTCGTCATGACCGACGAGTGGGTCGCCGGCGAGCGCACCCTCGTCAACACCTCCGAGCCCCCCGGGCCGCCGGCTTCGCCGGGCGATCCCGATACCAAGGTGAACCCGCCGCTTCGCACCGCCGCCGACGCCGCCGCGCTCCTCGCCGCGCTGCGAGACGGCGTGTTCGATCTCGTCTCCACCGACCACGCACCGCATGCCAGCCACGAAAAGCACGGAATCCCCTACGAGAAGGCTGCCTTCGGGCTCAGCGGCAGCGAGTTTGCGCTGCCGGTCATGCTCGCCCTCGTGCGCGCGGGGCATCTCGCGCTGCCCGAGGCGATCCGCCGCCTGAGCACGGTTCCTGCCCGGCTCTGGAGTCTGGAGGCGGGCTCGCTTGCCCCCGGACTCCCCGCGGACATCGCCATTTTCGACCCGGACGAGCGCTGGACCGTCACCCCGGAGTCGTTGCGCACGCTGAGCAAGAACACGCCGCTGATGGGCATGACGATGACCGGCAAGGTGAAGATGACCCTGGTCGGGGGAGAGGAGCGCCATGTTGGCTGAACCCGGGTCGC
This sequence comes from Chloroflexota bacterium, assembly GCA_046096285.1. Lineage (GTDB taxonomy): Bacteria > Chloroflexota > Chloroflexia > Thermomicrobiales > UBA6265 > CADCWF01. The sequence goes on along the minus strand of JBJTKE010000535.1, from coordinate 787 downwards.
CGCAGGTCCGCAATCGCTACCGGCCGCAGACCGACGCCGCGCTTGCGCTCGCCGACGGAACCGTCTTCCGCGGCCGCGGGTTCGGCGCCCCGTCCGACGCCGACGGCGAGGTGGTCTTTACCACCACCATGATCGGCTACCAGGAGGTCTGCACCGACCCCTCCTTCCGCGGCCAACTCGTCTGCATGACCTATCCGCTGATCGGCAACTACGGCGTCAACGGCGAGGACGACGAGTCCCGGCGCCCCTGGATCTCCGGGCTCATCGTCCGCGAGCACTGCGAAATCCCGAGCCACTATCGCTCCCTGACCACCATCGGCAGCTACCTCGAGCGTCACGGCATCCCCGGCATCTCGGGAATCGACACCCGCGCCCTCACCCGGCACATCCGCGACGTCGGTGACATCCGCGGCGTGCTCGCGCGCAACGCCGCGGGCCTTTCCGACGCCGAACTCACCGAGCGGGCCCGCCGCGCCGTTCTGCCCGGCGAGCACGACGTCGTGGCCGAAGTCGCCGGTGAGACCGGGGTCGCTCTCGGCGCGGGCGGCGGCCCCCACGTCGTCGTGGTCGATTGCGGCGTCAAGCGCAACATCATCCGCTCGCTGGTCAAGCGCGGCGCGCGCGTCACCATCGTGCCCTTCGGCGTGTCCTACGGCGAGATCGCCGCGCTGCGACCCGATGGCGTCATCGTTTCGCCTGGCCCGGGCGATCCCGCCGCCCTCGACGGCGGCCTAGCGGTGGTCCGGGAGATCGTCGCCAGCGGAACTCCCTACTTCGGGATCTGCCT
>JBJTKE010000534.1:0-8479 GCA_046096285.1 Chloroflexota bacterium | reverse complement strand
GGGGAAGGGGGGGCTCCCCCGCCGCGGCGGACCCGAGGGACCGGACGAACCGGCCCCCGTGCACCTCTGGCTCAGCAGCCGGTCGCCCCGACGCACTGGTCCGGCGTGTTGCCGGTGATCGCCGCCGCGCCGATCACGGTCTGGCTGTTGTCCACCGCGAACACGCCGCCGCCCTGCGCCGCCGTGTTTTCGGTGATCGCCGCCGACCCGCTGAGCTCGAGCGACGAGGGACGCGAGAACCGCGACTCGAGGTACACGCCACCGCCGTCCTTGACCGTGGTGTTGCCGGCGATCGTCGCCGAATCCTCGACCAGGATCAGGCTGTATGAGGCGTAGATGCCGCCACCGTAGGTGTCCGTCGTGTTCCCGGACACAGTCGCCTCGCCGGACATCACCACGCTGTGCGCCACCGTCCAGGCGGCGCTGCTGGCGGAGTAGATGCCGCCCCCGTAATAGGACGCGCGATTGCCGGTGATGCTCGCCGAGTCCGCCATCGAGAACGCGCCGCCGTCCAGCGAGATGCCGCCGCCATAGCTGTCGGAGTTGTTGTTGGCGATGGTCGCCGAACCGGACATGTGCACCAGGTCGAGGTCGTCGCTGTTGCCGTAGATGACGAACACGCCGCCGCCGCCCAGCACGGAGGTGTTGTTGTCGATGGAGGCCTCGTCGTTCATCTGGAGCACAAACGGGATGCCGCCGCCGCTGTACACCTTCACCCCGCCGCCAGCCCTGTTGCTCCTGTTGCCGGTGATCCGGGCCATGTCGTTCATCACCAGGTCCGCGCCGGTGTAGACGCCGACCCCGCCGCCGCCGCTCTCGCTGCCGCCCAGCGCTTTGTTGCCGCGGACCACCGACGTGTCATTCATCACCATGTGGGCGTAGCTGTCGAGATACACGCCGCCGCCGTAGTGGCCGCTGCGGTTGCTCGTGCAGTTCTCGACCACGGACTGGTCGTTCATGGTGAGCGTGATCCCGGCCGGGGCCACCCGGCCCATGTGAATGCACCCGCCGCCGTCGCAGCACGAGTTCGAGAAGGCGTTGCGGACCGCCGCGTTCCGGCACAGCGTCAGGTTGCCCATCGCGTCGATGCCGCCGTTGTCGCTGGGCGTGCCCTGGTAGTCCGCCGTGTCCACGATCACGTCGATCAGCGTCAGGTCATACCCCTCCGACAGCAGGATGGTGCGCCGCGGCACGGTCGCGCTCGTCAGGATCACCTCGCCGCCCGGGCAGCCCTTCAGCGTGACCGTCTGCGCTATCGTGAAGTCCTCGGCATAGGTCCCCGGCGCGATGGTGATGATGTCCCCCGACGCCGCCGCATCGATCGCCGCCTGCACCGTCTGGTAGGTGCAGGTCGGGCAGACCATCGGCTCGCACGCCCCGCCGCACCCCTCGCAGGAGCAGGAGATGCAGGTTCCCGCGTCGCAGTCCTGCGTCTCGCAGTCGCCGGAGGCCGCGCACGCCCCCAGGTACGGGATCAGGCAGTACGTGCCCGCCGGGTCCCCGCTCGCGTAGACCGTGCAGGAGGCCTTCGCGTCCGCGCAGGTGTCCGTCGGTCCGCACGGCTGCCCGGTCGGCACCGGCCGCTTCGGCGCAGCCTTCGGGGTGCACTTCCTGTTCACGCACTGGAGATCGTTGCAGCAGTTGCGGTCGCCCTTGCACTTCTTGCCGCGCGGCAGGCAGCGGCAGCGGCCGATCTTCCGGTTGCACCGTCGCGTGCAGCACTGGGAGTGCTTCGTGCAGCGGTTGTCGCCGATCTTGCCGTCGCCGCAGGGCCCGGCGGTCTCCGGGTCGCTGTCCCCGTCGCGTCGATGATCGCGCCCCCTGCCGCCATTCCCGCGATGGTGGCGATGGCCCCCGGCCTCCGCCTTGGCCTCTGCCGCCGCGCCCAGCCCGAGCGCGGCGGCGATGGCCGCTCCCGCGCCCTGCCGCCGCGTGAGCGCCAGCCCCAGCATCCGCGCGATCCGGTCGAACTGCTTGCTATCCACGGTGGACCACACTCCCTCTTGAACAGGCCCGGCCTGTCTCCGGGTACTCCATCCGAGTTGCCCGAATCGTCAGAACGCGCAGTTGGGGACCTGTGTCCAACTGGAGCCGTCGTTGAAATCGCACTGGTCCCCGGACAGGTTGCCGTAGACGTTGCTGTCGCTCGCGCCGGTCACCGCGCCGGTCAGGACGCCGTCGGTTTGCACGGCGATGCCGCTCCCCTCGGGCGCGGTGTTGCCGGTGATCACGGTGGAGCCTGCCAGCGTCAGCGAGGCGTCGTAGCCCTGCCCGTTGTAGCTGCCGGCGTACACGGATGCCCCGCCGCCGTAGCTGTCGTCCGTGTTTCCGCTGACGGTGGTGTCCTTCAGCGTCAGGTCTCCCCACGTCGCGACTGCGCCGCCGCCGCCGTTGCCGGTGATCGTGCAGCCGTCCGCGACGCCCGACCCGCCGTACTGTACCAACCCGGCGTCGCCGTTGCTGTTGAACTCGCAGTCGGTGTAGGTGAAGACGGACTTCGCCCGGTCCGCCACCTCCTGGTTGCCGAGGGCGTAGAAGCCGTAGGTGTCGCACCCGTTGAAGGTGCTGCCGGTCACCGCGATCGTGCCGTCGTACAGGCTCACGCTCGCGCCGTACACCGAGGCCGTGAAGGTGCTTCCCTGGACCGTGTGCGCGCCATCCCCGATGTTCAGACCCGTGTAGGCGTCCGAAAACGCGCAGTTGAGGACGCGGAACGAGACCGAGCCGCCGTAGGGCGCGTAGATCAGCGACTCGCCGTTGTCCTTGCCCGACCCCTTGAACGTCAGCCCGTCGAGCGTGATCGTGTACGGTGTCGTGTCGCCCGACTTTTCCACGATGATCGCCGGCAAGGCGTAGCTGTCGGTCACGCTGCCGTCCGGCGTCAGGATCACCTCATCCGCGCCCTCGCAGGCGATGATCCGCATGCTCTTGGTCACCTCGATGCCGGTCGGCCACGTGCCCGCTCCGATCGCGATGGTGGCGCCGGGCGCCGCCGCCGCGTAGGCCGCGTTCACGCTGGTGTGGGCGCAGCCGCTCGCGCACACCGCGCAGATCTTCGCCGGCTGGTTCCGCACGCAGCTTCCCTTGAAGCAGACGGACCCGCTGCAGCACTGCTGACCCGCCTTGCAGGCAGCGCCCACCTTCACGCACCGGCAGTTGCCGGCGGTCGCTCCCCGCCGGGTCCGGCAGTAGCCGGTGCAGCAGTCGCGGTCCCGCTTGCAGACGTTGTCCTTGCGCTTCGGCCCGCCCGGGCCGGCCGGCCACGGGCCGCTGCCGCTGCCGTTGCCATTGCCGCGGTCGTCGCCCCGGCCGCGCCGCTTCGCGTCGGCCTCCCCGATGCCGAGCCGGGCCGCCGCCCCGCCCGCCAGCGCCGCCAGCGCCGCCTTCAGGCCGTCGCGCCTGCTCCAGCGCGCCCCGAAGCGCCGCGCCAGGCCGTCGAATGCTCCCGCATCCATGCTCTCCACTCCTTGACCATGTCCTCAGCAGGCCGCTGCGCAGGCGGCCCCCCGCCACGTTCCTGCTCGAACCAGAGGGCTGAACGATCCGCCAGTTCGCGACCGTTGACCATGTGGAACGCCCCACGGAGTTTCCCTATCAACCCACGGCCAACCCACGGAACTGCGCGGGTTCGTCCCTGTGCGCCGTCGACAGGCGGGGCCGGTCACCCGGGAACGCCGCGCCTGCCTGCTGGCCGGGGTGGCGGCGTTCCGGGTCCGGAAACCCGTTCGACCCCGGCCGGCGCGCCGGGCGGGGTCGAACGCGGAACCCCCGACTCGCCGGAGGATGTGCCGTCAGAACGCGCAGTTGGCCACGGCCGACCAGTTCGCCGGGTTGGTGGTGTTCCGGGCGCATTGGTCTCCGCCAGTATTGCCCGACACCCTGCCGCTGGCGCCGCTGATGGTCGCGGTGTTGCCGGAGAGGGAAACCCCGATCCCGCTGCCCTCCGGCGAATTGTTGCCCGTGATGGTGGTGGTCCCCGCGATGGTCACGACCACGTCGCTCGACTCGGCGTCGTTGATCTTCAGCCCGCCGCCGTACTCCAAGCTCGAGTTGCCGGAGATGGTCGTGTCGGCGATCGTCACCGTTGAACTGGTGATCAGGATGCCACCCTCCGGGAACTGACCAGACCCATTGTTTTCCACCCTGCATCCGGTGACGTTGAAGGTGCCTCCATACATGATCATCCCGGCCAATCCGTTCCCGCTTATCGACGAATTGGAAATGTTGAACACCGTCAGTTCGCGGCCCGGAATCGCGTCCTCGCCGTCCATGTCGAGCCCGTACGCGGTGTTGCCAGTGAACGTGGAGTTGAGGACGTTGAGCGTCACCCCGCGCCCGCCAATGCTGTTGGCGTCCACCTCCACATACACGCCGGACTCTGTGCAGTCGTGGACCGACGTTCCGGAGATCACATGCGAACCCGGCCCGAGCAGCATGCAGATGTAAACGCCGGACAGGTCGCAATCCTCGACTTCGATCGACAGGAGGGTCGGCACGTCCCAGTTTGCGGCCTCGATCAAATTCTCCGTCGCGCCCGCACCTGCCGAGCTGGGCTCGAGAGCGAGGCCGATCAGGGTCACGGTCGCCGCCGCGGTGCGCTCGGTCGTCTCTTTCAGGACCACCGGCCGTGGCGGAGTGTAGTAGTCGGTCATCACCGAGCCATCCGGGTAGAGGATCACCCCCTCCACCCCGTTGCAGGCCTTCAGCGTCATGCTCTTGGTGACCGCGATGCCCGTCCCGTAGCGCCCGGCGTCGATCGGGATCACCGTCCCGGCCGGCTCGCCGGCGTAGGCCGCGCTGACCGAGGTGTACTTGCACCCCGACGCGCAGACCATGCAGACATCCGGCGTCGGCCCGGGTTGCTTGCCGCCGCACCGGCCGTCCACGCACTGCCGGTTCCGGCAGCAGGTCTGGCTCGGGTTGCACGGCTTCCCCTTGCGGATGCACCGGCACCGCCCCTTGCCGTCCCGGTTGTTCAGTTTCTTCAGGCAGTAGCCGGTGCAGCACTGGCCGTTCTTCGTGCAGACGTTGTCCTTGCGCGACCCATCGCCGCAGGGCCCTTCGCGGTGGACGCGCCGCTTGCCGGACTTCGCCGCCTTCCCGGCGCGACTCCGTGCGGCGGCCCCGGCGGCAGGCGCAGGCCCCTCTCCGGTGGCGCGGCCCAGCATCGAGCCAAGGGCCGACAGACCGGCGGCGATGCCAGCGCGCCGGGTGACCGAGCCGCCGACCAGGCGGGCGATACGGTCGAAGCGTTCCTGTTCCACCTGACCCCTCCTGACGACATGGGACCGCGCCGGCGACGAACCCGCGCAGGCATGACGCTAGGTTCGGCCACGCCGCGCCGCTTGACCATGCGGAACGACCCACGGACAACATGGCCCGACCCACGGCGAACCCACGGACAACTGACCACGCGCCCCGAGGGGCTCGTGCCAAATCACCGGATGATGCACAATGCCCCGGTGACTGCGCCGAGGCGGGGGGCCGTGACGTGGCCGGTGGCCGGGACCAGACATTCGGGGCGATTCTCCGCCGGGCCCGGCGAGACGCCGGCATGACCCAGGAGGCGCTCGCCAAGGCGTCCGGCGTCGCCGTCCGCACGATCAGCGACCTCGAACGCGGCATCAGCAGCGCACCGCAGGGGGAATCCGGCGCCTGGCTCGCCGATGCTCTCGGCCTTGCCGGTCCCGAGCGCGCCTCCTTCCTCGATGTGATCCGCGAACAGCGCAGGCTGCCTGGCCCGCGGCCGCTCGCCGTCGTCCCTCCCCCGCTGCTGCCCGGCTCGACGCTCGGCCGCGAGGCCGAGATCGCCGCCATCGAGGCGGTGGCCGCCGGCGAACACCGCCTCGTCTCGCTCGTCGGCGTCGGCGGCATCGGCAAGACCCGCATCGCCACCGAAATCGCCCGCAGGCGCGCCGCCCGTCCCACGCGCCCGAGTGTCCCCGCCGCCTGGACCCCCCTCGCCGCCCTCACCGACCCGGCGGAGGTCCTGCCCGCCGCCGCCCGCGCCCTCGGCCTGGCCGATCTGCCGGCGGGCCGCCCTCCGTCCCAGTTTGCCGCCGCCCTCGCCGGCAGGCCGGTGTTGCTCGTGCTCGACAACATGGAGCACCTGCTCGACGCCGCCCTCGCCGTCGCCGACCTGATCGCCGCCGTGCCCTCGATCGCGGTGCTGGTCACCTCCCGCGAGGCGCTGCGCATCACCGGCGAGCGCGTCATTCCGGTCGGGCCGCTGGCGGTTCCCGCCCCCGGCGTCACCGAGGCGAGCGGCGACCTCGCCGGCAACCCCGCCGTCGCCCTGTTCCTGCGCGGCCACGCCGAGGCCGCCGCGGGGGCGCCCGTCACCGAGCCCGGGCTGCTCGACGCCGCCGCCCGCATCGTCCGCATGGTCGACGGGATGCCCCTGGCCATCGAACTCGCCGCCGCCCAGTCCGGCGCCATGGCCCCGGCGGGCATCGCCGACCTGCTCGAGCGCTCCGCCCTCGCCGTGCTCGGCGCGGGCCGCCGCGACGGCCCAGCCCGCTTCCGCACCATGGAGGCCGCCCTCGCCTGGAGCGCCGACCTCCTGCCCGAGCCCGCCATGCGCCTGCTGCGCCTGCTCGGCGCATTCCGCGGCGGCTTCACCACCGCCGCCGTCGCGGGCGTCGCGGCCGCCTACGGCGATCCCGGACTCGTCTCCGCGCTGCCGGCGCTCGCCAACAACTACCTCGTTCGCCCCAACCCCGCCGACCCCGGCCGCCACGTCATGCTCGAACCGGTGCGGATGTTCGCCGCCTCCCTGCTCGAGGCCCGCGGCGAGGCCGACGCCGCCCGCCGCGCCCACGCCGACTGGTTCCTCGCCTGGGCCAGCCGCTACGCCCTCGACCTCGCGGGGGCCGAGCCGCTCCCCGCCCTCGACGCCCTCGAGGCCGACCTGCCCAATCTCCAGGCCGCCCTCCAGTCCGCCATGCGCCTCGGCATGGCCGTCCCCGCGCTGGAATCCATCGCCAGCCTCCGCCGGTTCTGGGAGTACCGCTCCCACTTCACGCTCGCCATGGGCCTCATCGACGAGGCGCTCGCCATCGCCGGCCCCGACGCCGTGCCGCTCCCCACCCTGCTCGAGGCCGCCTTCTGCCGCAGCTACTTCGCCGCGCTCTCGGGCGATGTCGCCGGCGCCCGCCGCACCGCGGGCGCCCTCCACGACCTTGCCGCCCGCCACGGCGACGCCGACTACGACGCCCGCGCCTACGTCCTCGACGCAATCCGCGCGCTCTACATGAAGGAACACCCGGAGGAGGCCCTCCCGCTCGCCCGCCGCGCCCTCGCCGTCGCCGCGGCGGCGCCGGGCGGCTACGGCGAGTGGGCCGCTCGCCTCACCCTCGGCGGCCTCCTCCAGGAGGCAGGCGAGGCGGCCGAGGCCCTCCCCCTGCTCGAGGCCGCCGTCCGCGCCGCCGCCGAGCGCGGCTGCGCGCTCGACCAGGTCGTCCCCCTCTCCCGCCTCGGCTTCACCCTCCTCGATCTCGGCCGCCTCGACGACGCCGAACGCCGCCTCGGCACCGCCGCCGCCATCGCCCACGACTTCAAGGGGCTCGGCCTGCTCATTTTCGCCGTGCTCGGTCTCTCCCGCGCCGCCGCGCTCCGCCGGGACGAGGCCGGCCTGACCCGCGCCATGATCCTCGCCGGCGCGTTCCGCTCGCTGCTCGAGCGCATCGGCCTCGGCAACGAGATCTACCAGTTCAGCCCGTTCTGGGACGCCGCCAACACCGAACAGCGCGCCTGGGCCGACGCCGCGCTCGGCCCCGGGCAGGCCGAGGACCTCATCGCCCTCGGCCGGGCCATGGAACCCGGCGACATGCTCACCCTGATCCGTTCCTGACCGCCGGCGCCGCGGCCGCCCCTGCCGTTCCTGCCGCCCCTACTGGCCGAACGACAGCGCGATCGCCACCACCGCGGCCCAGGCCGCAAAGACGGTGAACATCGCCCAGATGAACGCGTCCCACCATCGCTTGCCACGCCAGCGATAGACCACCGTCACCGCCGCCACCAGCACGATCCAGGTCATGCGCGCCTCGTCTCCCGGGGGTGCTCCTACACTCCTCACAGTATCCATTACCCGGAAAAACCGGTGGCTGCCTCACCGCCGGTAGCGCAACGCACCGATCTCACAGGACTGCGCTCCGCGCCGCCGCCCGCCGTGCGTCACACTCATCTCGAGGCGCGGCATTCTCCCGGGCGTGGGGATCATCGTCCGACCCGCCCCGCCCCTGCCCGATCGCCGCAGGCCCAAAAGCCCACAACCCCCTCAGGGAGGCCCTCATGAAGCATCTCAACCAGTTCGAGACCTACCTCGTCCACGAATTCGTCGAGGACTACGAGGACGGCATCATGTCCCGCCGCGACATGATGCGCCGCGTGCTGCACATCACCGGCGGGGTGGCCGCCGCCGCCACGGTCCTCACCCAACTCGGCGTGCGGCCCGCGGGCGCCCAGGACGCCACGCCCC
>JBJTKE010000533.1:0-5733 GCA_046096285.1 Chloroflexota bacterium | reverse complement strand
CAGCCGGGAACGTAGACGTCCACCGGGATTACCTGGTCGACGCCCTGGACGACGGCGTAGGTGTCATAGGGGCCGCCGACGTTGGCGCAGGAGCCCATCGAGAGCACCCACTTCGGCTCCGGCATCTGGTCGTAGAGGGTGCGGACCACCGGGGCCATTTTCTTGGTCACGGTGCCGGCGATGATCATGAGGTCGGCCTGGCGGGGAGAGGCGCGGTAGAGCATGCCGAAACGCTCGGCGAGGTCGAACCGGCTCATCGAGGCGGCGATCATCTCGATGGCGCAGCAGGCAAGACCGAACTGCAGCCACCACAGGCTCGATCGGCGGCCCCAGTTGAACAGCCAGTCGAGCGAGGTGGTGAAGACGTTCTTCTCGAAGCGGTCGTCGATCAGACCCATTCGAGGGCCCCTTTCTTCCATGCGTAGATGTAGCCGAGGAAGAGCAACCCGATGAAGGACATCATCGAGACGAACCCGTAGGTTCCGAGTTGGTCGAAGATGACCGCCCACGGGAAGATGAAAATGGCCTCGATGTCGAAGATGACGAAGAGCATCGCCACCACGTAGAAGCGGGGGGTGAACCGGGGCTTGGGCGCGGTGATGTCCGGCAGGCCGGACTCGTACGGCGCCTTCTTGGCGGCGGTCGGCCTGCTCGGGGCGATGATCAGGTTCAGCGAGAGCAGGGTCATGCCCATCGCGAAGGCCGCCACCGTCATCAGGGCGATGACGATCCACTCGGAACCGAAACTCTGCACCCTCGCCTCCTCGGGAATGGGCCATGTCCGGGCGGTCACGATGCGCGGGAACGGATACCGTGGACCGACTTCCCGCCGCGACCCGCCCGGTATGGTAGCACGCCCGGCGCGCCCGGGAACCGGTTCGCGCACCCGTGCCCGCACCTGCGGCGGGGACCCGCCGGGCCCCCGGCGGCCGGCCGGCCGCGGGTACCAGCCGGGCAGTTCGTGGCGCGTTCCCGGCGCAGGGAGCGGCAACAGGACAGGAGGGTCCCGACATGGATCGATCGCAATTCGACACGCTGGCGCGCGCGCTTGCCCGCACTGGCAGCAGGCGGGCCGCGCTGGCCCTGCTGCTCGGCGGGGCGGCAGCGTCGGGTGCGCGGGAGGCCGCGGCCTGCATCAAGACCGACAAGCGTTGCCGGGTCCGCAAGCGCAACCGGTGCAACCTCTGCTGCTCGTACTACACCGACGGCGTCTACTGCCGGTGCAAGCCCGAGAACAAGGCATGCGGCAACGATTTCGAGTGCTGCAGCAACCTGTGCTCCTTTACCAACAACAAGGGCCGGTGCGCCGCGGGATGACCGGGCGGGCCGGGGCTCGGGCCTACCCGAGCGGCGGCAAGAGCGGGTCGGGCGCTTCAGGGCGGTAGAGCCAATCGTCGAAGAACTCCGAAAGGTCCTCGCCGGCGAACGACGTCGCGAGGGCCACAAACTCGTCAGTGCCCGCGGCCTCGTTCGCGTACCGTGCGTTCCAGTCGCGCAGCAGGGCGAAGAAGGCGTCGTCGCCGAGGCGCGCCCGGAGCGCGTGGAGCATGAGCGCGCCGCGGTTGTAGGTGTTGCCGCCGAAGAGCGATTCGATGGTCGGCAGGGCGACCGGGGGAGCGCCGGCGGCCGCCTGCCGCGTTACGGCTCCCGCGAGTTGCCCGAGCGCGGCGTCTCGGGCGATCGGGCCCTCGGCGTGTTCGGTCCAGAGGATTTCGGCGTAACGGCCGAAAGCCTCGTTCAGCCAGATGTCGCTCCAGGACTCGATCCGGACGCTGTTGCCGAACCAGTGGTGGGCGATTTCGTGGGCGACGGTCCGGGGCGAGACGGACGGCCTGCCGAAGATGACCATTTCCTCGGTTTCGAGCGCGCCGCCGAATCCGTCGACCACCGCCGCGCCGAAGCGGCGCCCGGGATAGGGGCCGAACAGTCCTTCGAAGTATTCGAGCATGGCCGGGATTTCGCCGAGCGTGGCGCGCGGCTCCGGCGGCAGGTCCGGCGGCAAGGCGAGCGTCACCGGCAGGCCGCCCGGGCCCGCCTCCCGCACGATCTCGAACGCACCGGCGGCGAACGCCAGCAGGTAGGGCGAGACCGGGTCGTCGTAGACCCATGTCGTGGTCACGCCTTCGCCGGCGGCGACGGGTTCGGAGGGCGCGCCTCCCGCGAGCGCGGCCGCGCCCTCCGGCACCGTGAGGGAGAGCGTCCACAGGGCGGCGTCGGCGGGGTGGTTGTTCACCGGGAACCAGGCTTCCGCGCCGCCCGGTTCGCCGAGCGTGAAGATCGTGCGGCCATCGGCCCACCAGCCCCGCTGATACGGATCGTCACTTGCGCCGGGCACGCCGTGGTAGCGGACCTCGACGCCGATCGCATCGCCCGCTTCCGCGGGGGCCGCAAGGGCGATGACAAGATCGTCGCCACCGTGGCGGAACCGGGCGGGCGCGCCGTCGACGAGCAGGCGTCGACCGTCAGGCCGTCGCGCAGGTCGAAGCCGATGGCCCGGAGCGGCGTGGTGGCGATGACCGCGATGCCGGCGCTCCCAGAGCGGATCGCGCCGGCCGGAACGTCGAGATCGAGGGCGATGGCGGCGCTGATGGTGTCATAGCCGGCGTGACCGAGGTCCGGGGCGAGGGGGTCGGTCTGGCGGGCGCCGCTGGCGTGGCCGGTGATGCCAGCGACGAGCAGGCCGGCGAGCGCCGCCGCGCGCAGGGTGGTTGCGGGATCGTGATGGACCATGCTGCCCCTCCAGGCACAGTGTAGCCGCGTCCCGCACCGGGCCAACCCCGGCGACCGCGCCGTGCCTTCCGGCCCGCGGCATCCGGCTTGCACTGTGGCCGCCGCGGACGATCCAGCGCAGCGAGGGGAGATCGGATGGGGGCCACGCGCGACACGGTGCTGGTCGTGGACGACGACCGGGAGGTCGTCGCGGTGCTGGCGGAGGCACTGGCGGAGGCGGGATTTCGGGTGAGGGTGGCCTACGACGGCCAGATGGCGCTCGAGGCGATCCGGCACGCGGGTGCGGACCTGGTCATCGCGGACGTGCGAATGCCCCGGCTCGATGGCCTGGCGCTCGCCCGTGCCCTGCGCGATCGGGCCAACCCGCCCGTGGTGCTGCTGATGAGCGCCTGGCCGCTCCCCTCGGCAGAGCCTGGGGTGGAGGCGATCGGCAAGCCGTTCGACCTCGACCGGGTGGTGGCGGCGGCGGCGGCGGCGGTGGCGCGGGGCCGCCCGATCAGGTGATCCAGGGCCGCTCGAAGGCGAAGGCCTCGAGGGCGACCGCCTGGGCCTCGCTTTCCACGGCGCCGGGGCAGACGGCGCGCACGGCGGCGATCGCCTCGGCGGCGGTGGCCCCCGCCCGGATGCGCGCCGCCGCCAGGATCGAACCGGTGCGCCCCTGCCCGGCGAGACAGTGCACCGCCACCGCCCGCCCGGCCGCCTGCTGCTCGTCGATGAACTGGAGCGCGGCGACGAACTGGTCAGGGTCCGGCGCCGCGAAGTCGATCACCGGCAGGTGCCGCACGTGCAGTCCGGCACGTTCCAGGTCGCCGGAGGGCAAGGCGGTCTCGGTGAGCGTCAGCAGCGCTCCGATGCCCTCAGCTGCGAGCGCCGCGAGATCGGCGGCGAGATCGGAGGGGTCGGGGTCGCGGCGGCCAGGCCGCGCCCCGGGGCGGGAGCAGCCCGCAAGCCGTCCGTGATCGAGCCAGTAGAACCTGTGCATGAGGCTGCCTCGCAACGAGTGAACCGCCCGCCGCCCGGGCCGCGGTGTGTCCCGCGCTGCCGTGGACGGGGTGCATTCCTGCGAACGTTCGCGAGATACTATCCGCCAGGGCGAGCGGATGGCATGGCGACATGCCGCGAACGTGCAGGGAGCAGGGTGGAGATGGCGGCGAGCAGGCGATATCTCCTGAAGGCGACGGCCGGACTGGCGGCCGCAGGACTGACGACCCGGACCGCGCTCGCGGAGTTCGACCGGTACGTGCTGGACGAGGGCCGCGGGGCGTTCGCCTGGTTCGAAAGCCGCAGCGGCAAGAAGCGCACCTGGACCGCGGTGCTCATCAGCCGGTCGGGCGGTTCCGGCCCGGACGACGACCTGTTCAAGCCGGTCGTGCTGCTGTGGACCACGAGCTTCAACGCCAAAAAGGGCAAGGTGCAGCGGGTCGCCTTCGGGTACGCGGACGATGGCCGCTGCCGGGTCTCGGCGACGACCGACTTTGCCACCGGCTCGGTGGACGGCACGATCCGCGTGTGGGACGCCGTCAAGGACGAGATGCAGACGCTGACGCTCGACATCTCGTGGACCGAGAACGGGAGCGAGCGATCGCTCGACTTCGACGAAACCTACAGCCCTGACCCGGACCCAGCCTACAGCGCCCGGTTCCAGGTGCGGGGCGACCAGCGGCCGGCCAAGGCGGAAGGCGAGGTGTTGCGCGGCAACACCAACCTGATTCCCAAGACCTCGAAGCAGGGATTCATCGGCTACTTCGACTCGGCCCGGGTCACGTTCACGTACCCGTAGACCGCAGCTCGCCATCCGCCCCGGGGGGCGCCGGAGAGCGGCGCACCTCCCCGGAGTCTGGCGCCCGCCGGTGGACGCTATGATGCGCCCGTCGTCGTTTCGTGGTTCCGTCGCGTGTGGAGAGCCGCCGCCATGCCGTCCCTGCCGCTTGCCCCCGATCTCATCCTGACCGGCGCCGTGATCCACACGATGGACCCGCGGCAGCCGCGCGCTTCCGCGGCCGCCATCAAGGATGGGCGGTTCGTCGGCGTCGGCTCCGACGCCGAGATGTCCGCCCTGGCCGGCCCGGGCTCGGTGGTCCGCCGGCTCGGCGGCGCGACCGTGGCGCCGGGCATCGTCGACAGCCACAACCACCTGCTGATGAGCGGCGTGATGCTGCGGGAGGTGCGGCTGTACGACTGCCGGAGCATTGGGGAGATCGTGGACCGGGTGGCGGCGCGGGCGCGGTCGCTCCCGCCGGGCGCCTGGATCGTGGGCCGCGGCTGGGACGAGAGCCTCCTCGACGAACGGCGTCACCCGACCCGGCACGATCTCGATGCGGTCTCCGCGGATCACCCGGTCGTGCTGCACCGGGTCTGGAACAAACTGGTCTGCAATTCGGCGGCGCTCCGGGCGGCCGGCATCTCGGCGGCCACGCCCGACCCCGATCCCGGCGAGCTCTACAGCGGATCGTTCGAACGGGACGGGGCCGGTCACCCGACCGGGCTGTTCCGCGACCGCGCCAAGGAGATGATCACCGGCGCGATTCCTCCCGCGAGCGAGGAGGACCGGGTGGCCGCCATCGAGACGGCCTGCGCCGCCTACCACCGGGCCGGGATTACCGCGGTCGCCGAACCGGGGCTCTACCCGGAGGAGATCCACGCCTACACCCGGGCGTGGCGGGAGGGCACGCTGCGGGTCCGCACCGACATGCTGCTGGCGGGCTGGGGCTTCGGCGCTCCCGCGATCGAGACCGGTCTGCGGGAGCGGTTCGCGGGCATCGGCCTCGAGGGCGGCCTCGGCGACGACATGCTCCGTCTCGAGGGCCTCAAGATGATGCCTGACGGCGGTATCAGCGACCGCACCGCCCGCATGTTCGAGCCGTCTCTCGACTCGGAAGCCCGCGGCAGCTGGACGGTCGAGGCGGGATTGCTGGTCGAGTTGTTCCGCGGGACCCACGACCTCGGCTGGGCATTGGATATCCTCAGCTGCGGCTGCGTGACGCTGGAGGTGGTGGTGTCGGC
>JBJTKE010000532.1:0-3783 GCA_046096285.1 Chloroflexota bacterium | reverse complement strand
GTGCCGACGCAGGAGCTCTCCGACGACCCGGATCCGGGCCCACTGCGCGGTCTGGGACGGTGTCGGGGTCGCCTCGAGCTCGGCCAGCACCTCAAATGCCCGATCGGCAGTGATAACCTCGTCCATCCTTGAGTACAGATCGGGGATCGCATCGAGCGCGGAGACAATGCGATCGGCCAGCACGCCGCTCATGCAACCTCCCGGCGCGCCAGCGGACGCAACCTGTCGAGCCGCTGCTGCGCCTCGGCGGGGTCAGCGAACAGGCAGGCCTCTGCCCCATGTCCCTGGATGGCGAAGGACGCGGAAACGGCCCCGCGCAATCCGGCCTCGAGTGGGTCCCCGGTAGCGACCAACCCGGCCAGGAATCCCCCGCACCATGCGTCTCCCGCCCCGATCGTGTCGACAGGGTCGATCGCCACGGCAGGGATCGACCACAAAACTCCTGACTCCCCATCGAACACCACGGCCCCGTCCGCGCCGCGCTTGATGGCGACGAGCCGCGGACCGAGGCGGACAAGTGCGCGCAGCGTCTCGCGCACGTCGCGCAGTCCCCAGAGCGTTTCCACCTCCTTGTCGCTGGGCAGGAAGGCATCCACGCCTGCCAGAAAACCCGTTTCGCGGTAACGCTCGATCGGGAAGAACGACTCCGTCCAGATGTCCAGGGTGACGACCGCTCCCGGCACGGCGCGCTTGACCGCGCGAACCGCCGCCGCCTGGGTGTCGGGCAGGGAGGTCGCGACATGAAAGCCGCGGGCTCCCGCGAATTGCCCGGGGAGCGGCGGCCGGGCCGCATCCAGTTCCTCGATCCGGGCGGAGGTCAGCTTCGGCAACTGCTGCTTGCGCTGCCCGTCCTCCTCGAGCAACCAGAGCTTGAGGCTGCGCTCCGGTCCCGCAGCAAGGCCGGCCAGATCGATGCCGGCGGCACGCAGCCGCTCAAGGTGGCGCCCAGGATAATCTCCTCCGGTGCACGCATGAATGCCCACCTGATCCGCCCAGACGCGGGCTCCGGCCGCCGAGTACAGCGCTCCGCCCCCCATTACCTCGCGGAGCACCCGCCCATCAGCCAGCACCAGATCGTCGAGCGTCAGGTATCCGGATGTCACCAGCTGTGCCATCGACCGCTCATCTCCTGAACTGCCCACGGCCGACGATCCAGACGGCGACGATGATCAAGGCGCCCTTCGCCAGCGGCTGGGCGAACGGGCTCACCCCGGTCAGGTTCAGGATGTTGCTGAGGACCCCGATGATGAGGGCCCCGACGAACGTCCCGATCACCCCGCCCTGGCCACCGAACAGCGACGTGCCCCCGACGACCACCGCCGCAATTGCGTCGAGTTCGTATCCTTCGCCGGCGATCGGGGCAGCAGAGGCAAACTGGGCACCGTACAGGATGGCGGCCAGCCCGGCAGTCGCCCCGGAGATGACGTACACTAGCGCTTTCACCCGGTTCACCGCGATGCCGCTCAGGCGCGCCGCCTCCTCGTTGCTGCCGATCGCGTAGACGGCCCTTCCGAACGGCGTGAACCGGAGCACCACGAATGCGATCAGCAGCAGCGCGATGAAGACGATGCTCGGCACGGGCACCCCAGCCACGTACCCGATGCCGAACTTCAACAGCCGGTTGTCGAGCACGGGGATTGGCTGGCCCTTCGTATAGAGGAACGCGAGGCTCCGCGCGATGCCGAGCATGCCGAGCGTCATGACGAACGGCTGGACCCGGCCGGCGGTGACGCCGATCCCGTTCCCGGCGCCGACGCCGATCCCCGCCAGCAGGCACACCAGCAAGGCCAGTCCGAGACTTCCGGTGTTTTCCAGGACTCCGCCGAGCAACACGACGGACAGCGCCAGCGTCGCCCCGACGGACAGGTCGATGCCGGCCGTGAGGATGACGAACGTCATGCCGATCGCGAGGACCCCGACGATCGAGGTCTGACGCAACACGTTGGTCAGGTTGACCGCGCTGAGGAACCGGGGCGAGGCGAAGGTCGCAAAGATCAGGAGCAGCAGCAAGGCCAGCAGCGTCCCATAGCGCAGCAGGAACTCGCGGCCGTCGATCCGTGTCCGGGAGGCGCTGGCGGCGGTGGGAGACGGTTTATCTGCCATGGCTCGGTTCTCCCAGAAGCATCGCGTCGACTATGTCCTCTTCACGGAGCGCTCCCGCATGGAACTCTCCCACCAGCCGGCCCTCCCGCAACCCCACGATCCGGGTGCACAACTGGAACAACTCCTTCAGCTCCGAGGAGACTACCAGCACTGCGGCTCCCTGGGACGCGAGATGATGAATCAGCCGGTAGATTTCCTCCTTGGCGCCGACATCGACCCCCCGGGTCGGTTCGTCGAACAGGAGAATCCGGCTTTTCCGGGTGAGCCACCGGCCGAGCACGACCTTCTGCTGGTTGCCACCGCTCAACGTGGCCACGAGCTGGCGCGGGCCCCGGCAGGCAATGCGGAGGCTGCTCACCTGTTCGCGCACCGCAGCCGCGATGCGCCTCGGCTCCAGCAGGCCCGCCCTCGCGAATCCGCCCAGGCTCGCGAGCGTGATGTTCTCGGCCACATCGCGGTTCATCAGCAGGCCCTGGGTCTTTCGATCCTCGGGCAGGAACCCGAGCCCGAGCCGCATCGCCTGGGCTGGCGAGCGAAACCGCGCGGTCTTGCCGTCGACGCGCACTTCACCGCCATCCGGGGCATCCGCGCCGAAGAGCGCCCGGAGGAGCTCGGTGCGGCCGGAGCCGCTCAGCCCGGCAACCCCGACGATCTCACCCGCCTTGACCTCAAGCGAAACGCCATGGAACGCGCCGGTCCGGCTCAGCCCCCGCGCCTCGAGGAGGACCGGCGCATGGTCGGGAGCCATCGGCACCGTCACCTCCCCCATGTCGCGACCGGTCATCGCCCGTACGAGGCCGGTCATCGAAACCTCGCCAACCGGCCAGGAACCGGCGAGCCTGCCGTCCTTCAGCACGGTCACCCGGTCGGCGATCTCGAAGATCTCCTCAAGGCGGTGGGAGATGTAGACGATGGCAACCCCGCGCTCGCGCAGGCGCCGCACCACGGCAAACAGGTGTTCGAGGTCGCGCTGGCCCAACACGGCCGACGGCTCGTCCAGCACCAGGATGCGGGAGTCGCGAGACAGGGCCTTTGCGATCTCGACCATCTGCTGCTGGGCGGTGCTGAGCCGGTCCAGACGCGCGTCAACCGGTATCGAGACGCCAAGGGAGTCGAAAATGCGGCGCGCCTCTGCCCGGGCGCCGGGCCAGTCGATGGTCATGCCGGAGGTTCTCGGGAGGTGCCCCATGAGCACGTTCTCGGCTACGGACAGGTGCGGGCACAGCACGAGTTCCTGGTAGATGACAGCGATCCCGGCTTCGAGCGCAGCGGAAGGGGTCGCGAAGTCCCTGACGGTCCCGTCGAGCAACAGCTCTCCGCCATCCCGGCGGACGGCTCCTCCGATGATCTTGATCAGCGTGGACTTGCCCGCGCCGTTTTCGCCGAGGAGGGCATGCACCTCCCCTGCCCGCAGGCTGAAATCGACGCCGTCAAGGGCCACAACCCCCGGGAAGCGCCGGGTCACGCCGCGCAACTCCAGCACAGGCATGGTCGATTCCATGCGAAACGCTCCGGATCACGTCGCTAGGCAATGGCCCCGGGGCAAAGCCCCCGGGGCCATTCCGCGGGTCAGGCGCAGGGATCTTCCGGCGGAGCGAAATCACCCCAGCCCTTGCCGAGCCAGTCGTCGACGTTCTCGGCGGTCACGACCGGGAGGTCGGGCAGCCGGTAGAGCCACCC
>JBJTKE010000531.1:0-3276 GCA_046096285.1 Chloroflexota bacterium | reverse complement strand
CGCGACCCAGCGCGCCCGCGACCCGGCCCCCGGCGCCTTCCCCGCCGCGGGCCGCCCCACCTGCCGGAACGACCGGGTGACGGCCAGCATCGCCGCCGCCAGCAGGGCGCCCAGCGCCGCGTCCCGCCAGTCCCGGCTGGAAAGCACCAGCAGATACACGGCCGTCAGCCCGACAACCCGCAGGAGGAAGCCGGTCATGGCGCGCCTCCCGGCAGCAGCGCGGCGGCCGCCGCCTCGGCCATCGCCAGCAGCGGCTCGGGCCACACCCCCAGCGCGACGATCAGCGCGGCCAGCAGCACCACCACCGCCAGCCTGCCGCGGGCGGCACACGGCCCCCCCTCGTGCTCGTGCGGCTCCCAGTACTCCCGCTGGTAGGACTCGAACATGTAGAGGACCGACAGGGCGCTCCCGGCGAGAATCAGCGCCGCCAGCGCGACCCGTTCCAGCGTCGTTTCCGGCACGAGCGCGGCCCGCACCAGCGCCGCCTTGCCCCAGAACCCGGCGGCTGGCGGAATGCCCGCCACGCTGAACGCCCCCACCGCGAACGGGATGCCAAGCGCCCACCCGCGCACCGGGATCGAAAGAAACAGCAGCGGCTTCGCCACCGCGTTGACCACCGCCACCACCACTGCGGCGGCGAACCCCACGGACCCGCCGATGGCGACCGCGATCATCACGTAGCCCACCTGGCCGATGGCCGAGTAGGCCACCACCTCCGCCGCCTCCTGCCGCGCCACGGCCTGGATGCCGCCGTACAGGATGCTCGCGACCCCGAGCGTCACCAGCACCGGCGACGCCATTTCCAGTTGCTCCGGCATCACCCCGGCCCCGAACCGCAACAGGCCATACGATCCGATGTTGGCCAGCGCTCCGCTGAGGATGGCCGCGACCGCCACCCGGGTCCCGGTGTAGACCGGCGGCAGCCACGGGTGGAACGGAAACAACCCGAGCTTGATCGAGAACGCGACGAAGATCATCGTCGCGATCAGCACCGAGGAGTTCAGCCCCGCCAGATCGAGCCGCGCCGCGATATCGGCCATGTCCAGCGTGCCCGTCGCGTGGTAGAGCGCGACGATCCCGAAAAGGAAGAACGCGGACCCCAGCAGGTTCACCACCGAGAAGATCATCGCCGACCGCAGTTGCCGGGTCCGCTCGCCGTAGCTGGTCAGCACGTAGGCCGCGATCATCGAGATCTCGAAGAACACGTAGAACGAGAAGGCGTCGGCGGTGAGGAACAGCCCGGTCAGCCCCAGGTTCACCGCCAGCACCAGCGCCGGGAACGACCGCGACCGCACCCGCCCGGCGGATTCGTAGGCCAGCGCCGCCAGCGACACGCCAAGCGAGACGATGGCGAAGGTCACGCCCAGGGCATCGGCCCGCAGGGTGATGCCGACGCCCGCGGGCCACCCGCCCGCCGTGACTTCGACCGGCCCGTTGGCCAGCACCTCGCGCCCGAGCGCGACCATCCTCCAGAGCGCGGCCGCAAGGGCCGCGAGGGCGATGGCCTGCACGCCTCGCCGGCGGCCATCGAGGCAGGCCACCACCAGCGCGCCGAACCAGAGCAGGGCCAGGGGCAGCGCGATCACCGCTCGTCCTCCCCGCTGGTCCACAGTTCGTCCTCGTCGGCGCGGGGGTCCGGCCGGTCGTCGTCCGCGGCTTCCCGCTCCTCCGCGGCCGCCAGATCATCCAGATCGAGCGACAGATGGGAGGAATAGACCCGGTACACCAGGCTCAGCAACAGCGCGGCCACCCCGAAGGTGATGACGATCGCGGTCAGCACCATGGCCTGCACCAGCGGATCGGCCAGCGGCCCGTCGGGAAAGGGCAGGATCACCGCAGAGCCCCGCGTGAGCCCCGCCAGGATGATGAACAGGTTCAGGGCGTTGGAGATGAGCACGGTGCCCGCCACCACCCGCAGCAGATCCCGCTTCATGAGCAGGAAGCACCCCGCGCCGAAGAGGATCGCCACGATAACCGAGCCGAAGAGCGTCATCGCTCCCCTCCCTGCCCGGCAAGCCCGGCGATCAGCCGGATCGTGCTCACCGAAAACCCGAGCACCAGCAGGAACACGCCGACGTCGAACACCATCGCCGTCAGCAGTTCCAGCGTGCCGAAGTGGACCACCTGTTCGCCGGGCGGCGGCGCGTGGGTGAGCAACGGCCGCCCCAGCGCCGCCGGCACGAACGTCACCAGCAGCGAGATGGCGATGCCGGCCGCCGCCGCCGCCGGGGCATGGCGCACCGGCAGGGTCCGCTCCACCGTTTCCGGCCCGAATGCAACGTACTGCAGCAACACCGCCAGCGCTGCGATGCACCCGGCCGCGAAGCCGTCGCCCGTGTCCACATAGCCCTTCACCAGCACGGCGAAGGCCACCATGAAGGCGGGGGCGAGCAGCCCGCGGGAGACGCCACGGGTCACCGCGGTGGTCATCGCGCCGGCCTCCGCCGCAGCAGCGTCAGCAGGCCCAGCAGGGCGATGCCGATCACCGAAATTTCACCCATCGTGTCGAGGCCCCGGAAGTCGGCGAGGATCGCCGTCACCACGTCCTTCGCATGGGCGGACTTCACCAGCGCGATCTGCTCCGTCGCCACGTTCTCCACCGGGGCCGGGCGGGAGAGCACCCCGAACGACACCACGAAGGCGAAGATGCCCGACACCACCCCAAGCGCGATGTCTCGCCGCAACTTCGGCCGCGGCGAGGTGGTGGCCGCCGCCCGCTCCAGCACCCGGGCGGGCATCGCCGCCAGCATGCCCACGAACAGCAGCGAGAAGAGCGTCTCCACCAGCACCGAGACGAGCGCCACGTCCGGCGCTCCGCTCAGGGCGTAGACGATCGTCAGGCTGTAGCCGACGCCCGAGAGGAGCAGGCCGACCAGCAGGTGGTCGCGGGGAAGCGTCGCGGCCAGCCCCAGCAGGCAGGCCGAAACCATCGCCAGCACCAGCGGGATGTCCGACCCGCGAAAACTCCCCACGTTCCACGCGTTCTCATTCGGCGTCGCCGCAACCGCCAGCCCGACCAGCAGCCCCGCCGGGACCAGCAGGTTGGCCATGCGGCTCCGCAGGTCGTGCACCTCGAAGGCATGCACCCGGTCCGACAGGTGGTTCACCCCTCCCACCAGACCGTTGTAGACGCGTTCCGCCCCGAAGCGCTTGCCCACCGACGCGGCCGCATCCAGCGCCCCGCGGCCGTGGCGAGCGGCCACGAAGATCACCGCGCCGAGCGCCCACGCGGCCAGCGCCATCAGGTTGGCTGGCGTAGCCTCCAGCCGGTACGCC
>JBJTKE010000530.1:0-2000 GCA_046096285.1 Chloroflexota bacterium | reverse complement strand
GGCTCACAGGCGTACCCCGGCGTTGTCCGCGCTGCGGTGGGTCACCCGCGTCGCGACCGCCGCCATGGCTGTCGTGCTGGTGATCCAGGCGTTGCACTCGTTCGGCCTCACCTCCGACGGCTTCTCCTCGTGGCGGCCGGTCGCCTACCTGCTGATCGCCTGGTTCGTCCTGTTCGACGTCACCGTCTACCTGACCCGCGGCGAACGCGGGAAGCAACTCGTCTTCATCCTGCCTGCGCTGCAGATCACCCTGGCGCTCGTCATTTTCCCGACCCTGTTCGGATTTGTCGTCGCCTTTACCGAGTGGGATCTCGGCTCCGCCGGGGGCAGGCGCTTCAACGGGTTCGACAACTTCCGGGCGATGGCCCAGGACGAGAACTTCTGGAACGCGCTCGGCAACAACTTCAAGTACCTGTTCGTCGCGGTGCCGGTCCAGTACCTGATCGCCTTCGGCGTCGCCCTCCTGCTGAACCAGCAGATCCGGGCCCAGAAGTTCTTCCGGGTCAGTTTCCTCCTCCCGTTCATGATCAGCCCTGTCGCCGTTGGCTGGATGATCGGCCGTTCGATCATGGACGCCAACAGGGGCGTGCTGCCGAACCTGCTCGAGAACCTCGGCCTCAAGGGCGTGTCGTTTTTCGACCAGCCGGTGTCCGCTTTCCTCGGCATCGTCGCCATGGACTCCTGGATCAACGTCCCCTTCATGATGGTCATGCTGCTGGCGGGGTTGCAGGCCCTGCCCGGCGAGATCTTCGAGGCGGCCTCGATCGACGGCGCGAGCGGCCTCCGGCGCTTCCTCGACATCACCTTCCCGCTGATGCTGCCGGTCAGCCTGACCGCCATCGTGCTGCGGATGATCTTCGAGTTCAAACTGGTGGATGTCGTCCGGGTCGTCACGAACGGCGGTCCCGGCGGCGCGACGGACACCATGTCGCTGTACATCTACAAGGAGGGCGTCGAGAGCACCAATGTGGGCTATGCCACCGCCATGGCGATGGTGTTCCTGATTGTGGTGCTCGTCGTCGTGTCCGCCTTCCTGGTGCTGGTCACCCGCCGCGTGCGCGACGTGGTCTACTGAAACCGGGGAGCTCAGAACCATGTCGGCTGCCGCGGCGTCGTCCGCATCCACCACCGGTACCTTCGGGATCAAGAAGTTGCTCGTCTACATCGGGCTGCTGTTCTGGGCGCTGATCTGCCTGTTCCCGATCTACTGGACGATCACCACCTCGATCAAGCCCAAGGAGGCCATTCTCCAGGGGCCGAAGTACATCCCCTACGTCGATTTCGAGCCCGACAACAAGGGCTGGTACCCGTTGCTCTACGAACCCGGGCAGCGGGCGGTCTTCATGAAGCACTTCCGCAACACCCTGGTCGTTTCCACCGTCGCGGCGTTGCTCGCGACCGTCCTCGGGTCGATGGCCGCCTACGGACTGGCCCGGTTCCAGTACCGCTACGGCCCCTATGACAACTCCCAGTTATCGAACTTCTTCCTCTCGCAACTGATCCTGCCTCCAGCGGCGATCGCGATGCCCATCCTGTTGATGTTCATCGACCTGCGCCTGAAGGACACGCTGGCGGGGCTGATCCTGATCTACACCGTGATGAACCTGCCGATCGTCATCTGGATCATGCGCGACCAGTTCAACTCGATCCCGGTCGAACTGGAGCAGGCCGCGCAGGTCGACGGCGCGTCGATCTGGGGCGCGTTCCTGCGGATCGTGCTGCCGATCGCCGGCCCGGGGTTGGTGGCGGCCTACATCCTGACCGTGGTGCTCTGCTGGAACGAGTACTTCATCGCGCTCGTCCTCGCGTCGACCAACGCCGTGACCCTGCCCTTCCTCATCGCCGGGCAGGTCAGTTCGCAGGGCATCAAGTGGTGGACGATGGCCGCCCTGACGACCGCCGCGATCGCGCCGCTCGCGATCATCGGCATCCTGCTGGAGGCAGGATCAGTTGCGAGAGGAAGAAGTTCGATAACTGGGAGTTGTCATAGGGGCCGTAGC
>JBJTKE010000529.1:0-10352 GCA_046096285.1 Chloroflexota bacterium | reverse complement strand
GCAGCGTCGCCGCCCTCCAGCCCCCGGACCGACCCCCTCCGCCCCACCGGCCGGCCCGGCCCCCACTCCGCGGCTCGCACGCCCGCGCCGCAACGGCGGCTCCGCCCTGTTGCAGGGCGCCGTCGCCGCGTGGCTTGCCGTCATCGTGGCCAGGCCTCTCATCGCCGTGGCCGCCCGATCCATTTCGGGCGGCCCTGCGGCGTTCTTCGAAGCCATAACGGCCCCCAAAACGGTCGCCGCCCTCCAACTCACCCTGCTCGCATCGCTGGCGATCGTCGTCATCAACGCCGTCGCCGGCACATTGATCGCCTGGGTGCTGGTGCGCGACGACTTCCGCGGCAAAGGCGTGGTGGACGCCGTGATCGATCTTCCCTTCGCGCTTCCCACCATCGTCGCCGGCCTGACGCTGATCGCGCTCTACGGCCCGAAAAGCCCGATGGGTCTCAACCTGGCCTATACCCGGGCCGGGATCCTGCTCGCGCTGCTGTTCATCACGCTGCCGTTCGTCGTCCGGCAGGTGCAGCCGGTGCTCGCCGAACTCGACCGCGAGATGGAGGAGGCTGCCCACGCCCTCGGGGCCACCCCGTGGACCACTTTCCGCACGGTCATGCTGCCCAATCTGGTGCCGGCCATCGTCTCCGGCGCCGGATTGGCCTTCGCGCGCGCGGTCGGCGAGTTCGGCTCGGTGGTGCTCATCTCGGGCAACATCCCGTTCCGCACGGAGGTCGCCTCGGTCGCCATCTTCAACCAGATCGAAAATGACGACACCGTCGCCGCGGCTGCGATCTCGATCGTGCTGCTGGCGCTCTCGCTCGTCATCCTCGGGGCCATCGCCCTGTTCGAACGGAGGGCCACTCGCCATGAGCGACCCGCGTGATCCCCTCGCGGCCGGGGACGAGGCCCTGCCCGGGCCGGTCCCGCCGCGCCGCCGGGCGAGCCTGCTGCTGCGGTCGCTGGCCCTGCTCTACCTCGCCCTGCTGGTGGCGGGGCCAGTCGGACTCATGCTCTACCGGACCTTCCAGGACGGCCTGGCGCCCGTCTTCGCCGCGCTGACCGCGCCCGCGTTCCTGCACGCCCTCAAGCTGACGGCGTTCATCGTCGGGGTGGCGGTGCCACTGAACGCGATCTTCGGCATCGCCTGCGCGCTGGTGCTGGTCCGCCACGATTTCCCCGGCAAGCGCGCGATGGACCTGTTGCTGACGTTGCCGCTCGGGGTTTCTCCGGTGGTGGCTGGGCTTGCGCTGATCATCATCTATGGTGGCCGCCACGGCTGGTTCGGGCCGTGGCTGATGGAGCACGGCATCCGGGTCATTTTCGCGACGCCCGGCATGATCCTGGCGACCATTTTCGTCTCGCTGCCATTCGTCGCCCGCGAGGTCATTCCCGTGTTGCGGGAGATCGGCACCGACCAGGAGCAGGCCGCCCGGATGCTTGGCGCAAGCGGCTGGCAGACGTTCCGGCACATCACCCTGCCCGCCATCCGCGCCGGCGTCGCCTATGGCGTGGTGCTGACCACCGCCCGCGCCCTCGGCGAGTACGGCGCGGTGGCGGTCGTCTCCGGCAAGCTCGCCGGCCGCACCGAAACGCTGACCCTTCACGTCGAGGAGCGCTGGCTCGCCTTCGAGCCGGTGGCGGCCTTCACCACCTCCGTCGTCCTCGCGCTCCTCGCCCTGCTCGTCCTCGTTCTCATGCGCCGCCTCGAACCCCGGGAGGTCTCCTGATGGGCATCGCCGTCACCCACGTATCGAAGCGCTTCAACCAGTTCACCGCCCTCGACGACGTCTCGATCGAGGTACCGGACGGTTCGCTGACCGCCCTGCTCGGGCCGTCCGGCAGCGGCAAGAGCACCTTGCTGCGGATCATCGCCGGGCTGGAGTCGCCCGATGCCGGCCGGGTCGTCATCGGCGGCAAGGACGTCACCGGGCTGCCGCCGCAGGAGCGGGAGATCGGCTTCGTGTTCCAGCATTACGCGGCGTTCAAGCACATGACGGTCCGCGACAACGTCGGCTTCGGCCTCCGCATCCGCAAGCGGCCGAAGCAGGAAATCCGCCAGCGGGTGGATGAACTGCTGGCGCTCGTCCAGCTCGAGGGGCTGGCGGACCGGTACCCGGCCCAACTCTCCGGCGGCCAGCGGCAGCGCATGGCGCTGGCCCGCGCACTGGCGGTGGAGCCGCGCGTGCTGCTGCTCGACGAGCCGTTCGGCGCGCTCGACGCCCGCGTCCGCGAGGAACTTCGCGACTGGCTGCGGCGCCTGCACGAGCAGGTCCACGTCACCACCGTGCTGGTCACGCACGACCAGGAGGAGGCCATGGAGGTGGCTTCCCGGATCGTGGTGATGAACCACGCGCGGGTCGAGCAGGTCGGATCGCCAACGGAGATCTACGACGCCCCGGCCAGCGACTTCGTGATGGGGTTCGTCGGCCGGGTGAACCGCCTCGAAGGAGCCTACATCCGACCGCACGAGGTCCGCCTCTGCGATCCCGCCGAACCGGACTGCGAGCGGGCGGTCGTCGAGCGGGTGCTCGCCTTCGGGCCGGAGACGCGGGTCGATCTGCGGCTCGAGCGCAACGGCGAGCGCCTGTGGGCCCACGTGCCCGCTGGCGCCGGGGCGCTGCCGCACCTGGCGGAGGGAGCCGCGGTCGGCGTCGACCTCAGCCGCGCCCGGCCGGTCGCGGCCGCGTGAGCGAGCCGCGCCGCTCCCAGCCGGACGATGCCCCGATGCTGCTGCCTGCTGCCCGGGTCGCGCTGATCGTCATCGTGTTCCTGCTCTTCGTGCTGCTTGGCCGCATCGCCGGCACGTGGCTCGACGGCGGCGGGCCGGCCGCCGAACCGCTGCCAGCGCCGTCCCCGCCGCCGCCAGCGCTGGGAACCCCGGAATCCGCGGCGCGGGCCTGACCGCGCGCTCCTCCGGCCCGCCTGTGCGACACTCCCGCACGCGTCGTCAGCCGCCTGCCGGGAGTGTCGCCGTGTCGGACCAGTCGCTTGCCTCCCCCCTGTTCGCGCCGGGGAACTTCCACTATCTGCCCGGCGTGTTCCAGTACTCGGCGGGGGTCGCCGCCGCCGATGGCTACCGCCTCGAGCGCGCCCGCTTCGACCGCCCGGTCCCGCTCGCCGAGGCCTTCGGGCGGGTCAGGGCCCACCTCGCCGCCCGCAACCGTCCGACCGAGGCTTTCTGCGCCTGCGAACTCCGCTCCCCCGCCCCGTTCACCGAGGCGGGATTCCTGGCCTTCAACCGCGAGTATGCCGGGACCCTCGACGCCTGGGGCCTGCTGGTCCTCGGCGACAACCCGGTCGCCCGGAGCAACGTCTGCCCGGCCGCCAATCCTCCCGCCGAGCCGTCGATGCACGCATTCTGCTACACGATGCCGGCCAGCCCGGCGGGGCCGCGGGAGTTCGTGATCGCCGGCAGCGGCGAGGCGGAAGAGGGCGCGGCGACCTGGGAGGAGGCGATCGTCGCGCGTGGCGACACTTCGCCAGGGGGCATCGCCCGCAAGGCCGGCTACGTGGTCGGCGAAATGGAGCGCCGCCTCGCCGGATTCGGCCGCGCCTGGGCGGACTGCTCCGCGGTCCAGCTCTACACGGTGTACGACGCCTATCCCGTCATCGCCGGCGAGGTGGCCCGCCGCCGCGCCTGGGGCGATGGACTCGCCTGGCACTGGTGCCGGCCGCCCGTGGTGGGCATCGACTTCGAGATGGACTGCCGCCGGGTCGGCGCCGAACTGCTGCTGGAGGGCTGAACGGACGCGGGATTGCGCCGCTGGCCCCGTGGTCGTATAGTTTTCCCACCGCAGGCAGCGCCGCGCGGGGGTAACTCAGTTGGTAGAGTACCTGCTTCCCAAGCAGGCTGTCGCGGGTTCGAGTCCCGTCCCCCGCTCCACGAAAACCCCATGAATCCGAGGATTTCAGGGGGCCCGACGGGGCCCCCTGAGCTGTGTCCCGGGATCGTTCACGGATTTGTTCACGGGGGAATTTGTGTCCCGCAGGTGACCCCGGATCACCTCCGGTTCTCGTTGCTGCCGCACGTTCGCGGCTCGGGTGGCTCACGGCGCACCAGCGTCACACCCGGATGTTTGGAGCATATCCGCGTCACCAGCCCGGTCAGGTGCGGAGCGGCGAACCTGTCGCCGGTGACGGTCAGGCGCTGCCCGTCCTGCCAGGCGGCCTCGACATCGATCCCCCGCGCTCCGAAATCGACCAGAGGAAAAGCGCTCCGGGCGAGGGCGGGCATGGAATCCGCTGCCGCATCCCCGGGGCGCGGGGCCGCTACAGGCAGACGCCAATGCAGACCGTCGAGCAGCACGGAACCGTGTCGTCGCAGAACTGGCCGCCCTGCAGGCAGCAGTTGCCCCCGGTGCAGAGTTGCCCGGCGGGGCAGCGGTGGCCGCACGAGCCGCAGTTCAGGTAGTCGACGCGAGTGTCCACGCATTTGCCGTCGCAGACCTTGATGTAGCCGTTTTCCTGCTCCGTCGGGCAGCAGACGTTCGTGTCGGTGCAGGTGCCCCGGCAGCAGTGCCGCCCGCAGGCGAAGGACCCGGCCGGGCAGCAGAGTTCGCCCTCGAGGCATTCGCCGGGGCAGCAGTCGCCGTTGCAGCAGGTCTCCCCGGCGTTGCAGGCTCGGCGGCAGTGCCCGCAGTTCGCGGTGTCGGTGAGGACCGCCGTGCAGACCCCGGCGCAACAGGCCTGATTGTCCGGGCAGACGTTCCCGCAGCGGCCGCAGTTGCTCTCGCTCTGGAGCAGATCGACGCAGGCCGAACCGCAATTGATCCAGCCCCGCGGACAGCAGACGCCGAGCGAGCACTGGCTGTCCCCGCTGCAAACGTCGCCGCAGCCGCCGCAGTTGTTGCTGTCGGTCAGCACCTCGCGGCAATTGCCGCCACAGCAGAGCATGCCGGTCCGGCAGGTGTTCCCGCAGCGCCCGCAATGCTCCCGGTTCGTATTGGTGTTGACGCACGCGCCGTCGCAGCAGGTCTGGTTGGACGCGCAGGTCACGCCGCACGCCCCGCAGTTGCGAACGTCGGAGGAGAGCCCCACGCACGACCCGCCGCAGCAGACCCGGCCGTTCGCGCAGGCGTTCCCGCAGCGGCCGCAGTTCGCGTCGCTGGTGTCGAGGTCGACGCACGCGCCGTTGCAGCATCCCTGGCCGGCGGGGCACACCACGCCGCAGGCCCCGCAATTGCGCTGGTCCGTGCGGGTGACGACGCATGCCCCCCCGCAGCAGGTCGTGCCGGTGGCGCAGTTGTTGGAGCAACTGCCGCAGGTGCGGTTGTCAGTGAGGTTGGCGCACCGGCCGCCGCAGCAGGCCTGGCCGGCGGCGCAGGAATTGCCGCAGCGGCCGCAGTGCTGCTCGTTGCTCGACAGGCCGACGCAGGTCCCGGAGCAGCAGGCCTGCCCGGACGCGCACGCCGACCCGCAGGCTCCACAGTTGGCGACGTCGGAGCGGGTATCGACGCAGTCGCCACCACAGCAGGTCTGCGCCGCGGGGCAGGCCGTCCCGCAGGCGCCGCAGTTGGCCTCGCTCGTCGAGAGGTTGGCGCAGCCGCCGTCGCAGCAGACCTGGTTGCCGGGGCACTCGTCGCCGCAGGTCCCGCAGTTGCCGGGATCGCTGGAGAGGTCGGCGCAACTCCCGTTGCAGCAGGTTTCGCCGGTCGCGCAGGCCGCGCCGCACGCGCCGCAGTTGCCGGCGCTGGTCAGCAACGAGGCGCACGTGCCCGCGCAGCAGCGCTGGCCGGCCGTGCAGGCGGCCCCGCACGCCCCGCAATTCGCGGTGCTGGCGGCGAGCGACACGCAGATGCCGGAGCAGCAGGTCTGCCCCGCGGCGCAGCGCACCCCGCATGCGCCGCAGTTCGCCTTGCTCGCGGACAGGGAGGCGCAAGTTCCATTACAGCACGTCTGCCCCGCCGGGCACGCCGCTCCGCACGCGCCGCAGTTGGCCTCGTTGCCGGAGAGATTGACGCACGCGCCCCCGCAGCAGGTCTGGCTCGGCGCGCACTCGATTCCGCAGGCGCCGCAGTTCAACGAATCTCCGGCGACCGGCGTGCAGCGCCCCCCGCAGCAGGCCTGGCCCGTCGGGCAGACGGTCCCGCAGCGCCCGCAGTTCGCCGCGTCGAGCGACAACACCACGCACGCGCCGCCGCAGCAGGCCTGCCCGCCGGGACAGGCCACTCCGCAGGCCGCGCAGTTGCGGGGGTCGGTCGCGAGGTTCACGCACTTCCCGTTGCAGCAGGACTGGCCGGCGGCGCAGGCGGTCCGGCAGTCGCCGCAATGGGCGGGGTCGTAGGCGAAGTCGGTCTGGGGCACGCACGCGCCGCCGCAGCAGGACTGCCCGCTCGCGCAGGCCGCCCCGCAGGCGCCGCAGTTGTCGTCGTTCGCCGCGAGGGCGACGCAGACGCCGGAGCAGCACGTCTGCCCGGCGGCGCAGGCCGCGCCGCAGTTGCCGCAGTTGGCGGCGTCGCTCCGGACGTCGATGCAGCGCCCGTTGCAGCAGGCCCACCCGGCGGCACAGGCCGCGCCGCAACTGCCGCAGTTGGAGACATCGGCCGACAGCGTGGCGCACGTGCCGGAGCAGCAGGTCTGGTTCCCGGCGCAGGCGATCCCGCAGCCGCCGCAGTTCTTCGTGCTGGTCCCGGTGCTGACGCAGCTCCCGTTGCAGCAGGTCTTGCCCGGCTCGCAGGCGGCGTTGCAGGAACCGCAGTTCCCCTCGTTGTTGGTGGGGTTGACGCAGACGCCCTTGCAGCAGAGGAGTCCCTTGCAGCAGGGATTGCCATTGCCGCAGACCTTGCCCGCCTTGCGGCACGAACCCGAGCCGCTGCTCTTGCCCTTCGCCGAGGCGGCCTCGCCCCGGCCAGCCACCGCCGCCGCCAGCGCGAGGAAGGCCGCCGCCGCCGCTGCCACCGCCGAGCGGCGCGGGATCGCGGCGGCGAGTCGTCTGGTCAGGTCGTCGAATCGAAGGTCGTCCATTGGGTGCTCCGCGGCGAGGTGTCGTCCCGGCCGGCCGCGCGCCGGGCTAGATGATGCAGTTGTCGGTGACGTCGCAGTAGGAGTCCGAACTGGCGCAGCACTCCGAGCCGCACTTCTTGCCGCTGGTGCAGCAGATGGTGCCGTTGTCGCCGCCGCACACGTTGTGGTTGCAGGCCTCCGCGCCGCAGCAGTAGGGGCCGCCCTCGTCCGTGCAGACGCCGCCGCAGCAAATGCCCGTGAACCCCGCCGCCGGGCAGCAGGTCTCGGTGCTGCCGCAGCAGGGCGAATCGCAGCAGGTGCCCGCGCAGCAGTACTGGCCGTTGCCGCAGACCTCGGCAACGCAGCAGGACTGGGTGGAGGAGTTGTATGGCAGGAGTCCGCAGCAGGCGTCGGATCCGGCGGGACCGGGATCGGTGCAGGTCCCGCCGCAGCAGGCGCTGGTGCTGCAGGCCTCGGTGCCGCAGCAGTAGGGTCCGGCGTCGGCGTTGCAGACGCCGTCGCAGCAGATGCCGTCCAGTCCGAGGTCCGGGCAGCAGGTCTCGGCGGCGCCGCAGCAGGGCACGTCGCAGCAGGTGCCGGCGCAGCAGTACTGGTCGGCGCGGCAGGCTTCGAGCCCGCAGCAGTAGTCGGTGCCGCTGCCGTCCACGCACACCTCCGCCCCGGTCACGCCGCAGCAAAGGTCCCAGCCGGGCAGGCAGCAAGCGCCATTGCAGCACGGGCCGGAACAGCAGATTTCGAGATCGGTCGGCCCGCAGCAGTTGGTGAACTCGCTGCCGAGCAGCGGGCAATCGAAGCCGTTGCAGCAGACCTCGCCCAGTTCCGGGTTGTAGGGGTAGAGGTCGCAGCAGGCGGTGCCGACGCCGGGAATCTCGACGTAGGTGTCGTCACCCCAGAAGCCCTTGCAGCAGACCCAGTGGTCGGGCAGGCAGTGCTTGCTCGACAGGATGCCGTCGCCGCAGCACTGGCCGCTCTGGCACTCGTCGTTGTTGTTGCACTTGCTGAAGGCCTCGCCGAGCGCGCACGAGCCGTTCTTGCAGAGTTGCCCGTAGCAGCAATCGCCGTCGCTGCCGCAGGCCCCCCCCGGCCGGGTGCAGTCGCCGCCCGACCCGGAGCAGGTCACATCCGGGGTGCAGTACCCGTTCCGGCAGCACTCGCCGTCCGGGCACAGCGCCCCGCAATCGCCGCAGTTCTCGCGGTCGCGCGCCATGTTGACGCACGTGCCGTCGCAACAGGTCCGGTCCCGTTCGCACTTCCGGCCGCAGCCGCCGCAGTTGAGTTCGTCGCCGAGATCGACGCATCCCCCGTCGCAACATCCCTGACCCGGTCCGCAGGCCACGCCGCACCCGCCGCAATGACTGTCGTCGTTCCGCAGATCGACGCACTCCCCGCCGCAGATGGACTGTCCGGCGCCGCAGCACACGCCCCCGGCGCAGGTCTGGTTGCGGGAGCAGCCGTTGCCGCACTCGCCGCAGTTGTCGGGGTCGGTGTCGAGGTCGCGGCAGACGCCGGCGCAACAGACCTGCCTGCCGGGGCATTCCTTCCCGCACCGGCCGCAGTTGTTCTCGTTCGTGTTGGTGTTGACGCACGTCCCGGCGCAGCACTGCTCGTTGTTCGCGCAGGTCACGCCGCAGGCGCCGCAGTCCGCCTCGCTGCTGTTGAGCGCCGCGCATTCGCCGTTGCAACACGTCTCGGTGGAGTGGCAGCCGTTGCCGCACGCCCCGCAGTTGTCGTCGTCGCTCGACAGGATCACGCACGCGCCGTTGCAGCATCGCTGCCCGGGATCGCAGGCGATCCCGCAGCCCCCGCAGTTGTCCTCGTCGATGTCGGCATCGACGCAGTCGCCGCCGCAACACGCCTGCCCACGCCCGCAGGCGTTGCCGCAGCCGCCGCAACTGGAGGGAATCGCGAGATCGGTGCACGTGCCGGCGCAGCAGCCCTCCCCCGCCCCGCAGCTTTCCCCGCAACTCCCGCAGTCAGTCTCGCTGGTGTCGAGGTCGACGCACACCCCGTCGCAGCAGGTCTCGCCGCCGGCGCAGGCCACGCCGCAGCTTCCGCAGTTGCTCTCGTTGCCGGCAAGGCTCACGCAGCTTCCGTTGCAGCAGGTCTTGCCGAGCCCGCAGACGGTCCCGCACGTCCCGCAGTTGGCCTCGTCCGTGGCCACGGCCACGCAACGGCCCCCGCAGCAGGCCTGCCCGTTGGCGCAGGCGTTGCCGCAGCGGCCGCAGTTCTCCTCGTCGTTGTTGAGATTCGCGCAGTCGCCGCCGCAGCAGGTCTGGGCGGAGGTGCAGACGATCCCGCAGCCGCCGCAGGCGCCCTCGTCGGTGCGCGGATTCGCGCAGGAGCCTGCGCAGCAGATCTGGCCTGCCGGGCAGCGGTTGTCGCAGCCGCCGCAATTCTCGGGATCGCTGGCGAAGCTGACGCACATTCCATCGCAGCACTGCTTGCCCCCCCGGCAGGCCGCGCCGCAGGCGCCGCAGTTGTCGCGGTTGCTGTCGAGGTCGGTGCATGTGCCGTCGCAGCATGTCTCCAGCACGCCGCACCGGTTGCCACACGCGCCGCAATTGCCCTCGTTTGCCGCAAGGGAAACACAGGTTCCACTGCAGCACGCCTGCCCCCCGGCGCAGCTCACGCCGCACGCGCCGCAGTTCCGGGCGTCGCTGGTCGTCGCCGCGCAGCGCCCGTTGCAGCAGCGCGATCCGGGCGGGCACTGGTTGCCGCATCGCCCGCAATCGGCCGCGCTGTCGTTGAGGTTGACGCACTGCCCCTCGCAGCAGGTCTGCCCGTCGTCGCTGGCGACTCCGCAGACGCCGCAGTTCGCGCCGTTGCTGGAGAGGTCGACGCAGGTCTCGTCGCAGCACACCTTCGCGCCGGCGCAGGCGATGCCGCAACCGCCGCAGTTTGCCGGGTCGTCCACGAAGTCGGTGATGGGCAGGCAGGCCCCTGCGCAGCAGGTCTGGCCGCTCGCGCAGGCGTTGCCGCAGGCGCCGCAGTGGTCGGCATCGCTGAGCAGGCTGGCGCACGACCCTGAACAGCAGGCCTTGCCGCCGGTGCAGGCCTCTCCGCACGCGCCGCAGTTCTTCGCGTTGGTGGCGACCGCCGTGCAGACCCCGGAGCAGCAGGGCTGCCCGGGCGGGCACTGCACCCCGCACCCGCCGCAGGCGCTCTCGCTGGTCGACAGGTTGGCGCACGTGCCGCTGCAGCAGGTCTCGCCGCCGGCGCAAGCGGTCCCGCAGCCGCCGCAGTTGCTCTTGTTCGTGCCGGTGTTGACGCAACTGCCGTTGCAGCAGGTCTTGCCGACCTCGCAGACCGTGCCGCAGGCCCCGCAGTTCTTCTCGTCGGTGCTGGGGTTGTTGCAGCCGTAGTCGCAACACAGCGAGCCGGACGAGCAGTCGTTG
>JBJTKE010000528.1:0-4748 GCA_046096285.1 Chloroflexota bacterium | reverse complement strand
TTCCTCGCCTCCTCTCCGTTCTTCCAGGAGCGGCTGGGCGGCTCGCAGGTGGTCGAACTGGCGTTCGGCGCGACCTTCTGGCTCATCGGAGCGGCCACCGCCGGGCAGGCGCGGGGGAATTTCGGCTACCTGGCCGAGTTCGCGCCGAACCGGTTGCGCCCGACCTACGCGACGATCACCAACGGCATCCTCGCGGTGGTCGCGTTCGCGCCCATCGCCGGTGGGTTGCTGATCGAGCGCGGCGGCTACGAACTGCTGTTCCTCGTGGCGGCCGTAATCGGTCTGCTGGCGGTGTTCGCCAGCGGAGCGATGACGGACGCCTTTGTCCGGGCGAGTTCCTCCGCCTCGGCGCTGCGGATGCGGCGAAGCGCGGCGCAGGGAGCGGCCGCCGGGCCGCCGTCGGTCACGGTCCGGGTGGATCAGGCGCGGTAGCGGCGAACCCCGCCGGGTTGGCGGGGAACAGGCCTCGCGGCCGCCGCCGGGATCAACTCGCCAGCGCGGGCCGGACAAACGCGAGCGCCCGGTTGAACCGGGAGAGCACGTCGTCGATGACCGCATCGTCCATCGCGGTCGAGGTGTTCCAGCCGCCGCGCGGGGCGCAGGAGACCCCCTCGTTCATCAGCGCAAGGTGGACGAGCCGCGCCGCGCCGGCGTCCACCGACGCGGCGTCGCGGTAGGTGGCGACCTCCTCCACCCCGAGGTGGAGACCGACGAACGATCCGAAACCGGTCACGCTGCCGGTGACCCGGTGCTCGTCGAGGATGTTGGCGAGCCCGGTCCGCAAGCGGTCGCCCAGAGCATTGATGCGGAAGACTTCCTCGGCCGGGTAGTGCTCCATCGCGGCGACGCCGGCGACCATGGTGATCAGGTTGCCGTTGAAGGTGCCGGACTGGTAGAGCGGGGCTGGCCGGGTGGGGTCGAACTGCTCCATGATGGCGGCGCGCCCGCCGAAGCCGCCGACCGGGAAGCCGCCGCCGATAATCTTGGCGAAGGTGCTGAGATCGGGCCGGACCCGGTAGTGTTCCTGCATGCCGCCCGGCATCAGCCGGAAGGACATGACCTCGTCGAAGATCAGCACCGAACCGGATTCGATGGTCAGCGCGCGCAGCGCCTCCATGAACGCATGGTCGGCGGGGATCATGCCGCCCGCTCCCATGACCGGTTCCACGATCACCGCCGCGATCTCACCGCCGCGTTCGCGGAACATGCGCTCGGCCGCGTCCACGTCGTTGAACGGGATGACCGCCACGGCCTCGCCGGTGTTGCCGGGAACGCCGGGCGTCTCCAGCACGGGGTTGGGCGCGTGGCGGTCGCCGGCGGCGGGGTTGAGGGGGTCCGGGTGGACGCTGATCTCGACGTCGTCGTAGGTGCCGTGGTAGCCGCCCTCCATCTTGACCACGAGTTCGCGGCCGGTGAAGGCGCGGGCGGCGCGCAAGGCGTTCATGACCGCCTCGGTGCCGGAGTTGCAGAAGCGGACGAGGTCGCAGGAGGCGACCCGCTCGGTCATGATCTCGGCGAGCCGGGTCTGGTAGCGGTTCGGCGCGGGAAAGGCGGTGCCGTGGCCGATCTGGGCGGCGACGGCGGCCGTCACCGCCGGGTGGGAGGGGCCGTGGATGAGCGAGGTGTAGTTGTTGAGCAGGTCGTAGTACTCGTTGCCGTCGGCATCGACATAGCGGCTCCCGTTTCCTTCCTGCACCTGCACCGGGTACGGGGCGTGAAAGGCGATGGTGCGGGTGTCGCCGCCGGGCATGACCTTGCGGGCGGCGGCGTGGGCCTCCCGCGAGGCGCGGGTGCGCTCGCGGAACCGGGCGAGAACGGCGTCCTCGATCTCGCCGCGAAGGCCGGGACGGGTAGCGATGTCGACAGCCATGGGAGCCCTCCAGGTGAAGCGCCGCGGGCCGGGAACGCCTCCGGGACCGCAGCGGGATCGTAGGGACCGGCGGCGAGGGCTGTCAAGCGAGGCCCGGGCGGGATAGGATGACGTGAGGCAGCCGGGCGGCCGCGGGAAGCGGCGGCCCGGCGCGGCCTGGCACGGGAACGGATGGAGCGGCGCAGGTGCGGATCGAGGATTTCAAGCTGGAACGCTGGATGTCGCGGTGGGAGACGCGCGTCACCCACGACATCGCCGAGAGCGGCATCCTGCCGATGTCGGTCAACGATCTGCTCGACCTGCTGCCCGAGGCCGAGCGCGCCGAAACGCGGGACCGCCTGCTGGCCCTGCCGCTCGGGTACAGCGAGGCGCGCGGCACCGAGGCGTTGCGGGAGGCGCTGGCTGCGACCTATGAGGGAACGACGGCCGAGAACGTGCTGATCACCACCGGGGCGATCGAGGCGAACTACCTGCTGTTCAACGTCCTGCTGCAGCCGGGGGACGAGGTCGTGACCATCGACCCGGCGTACCAGCAGGTGCAGTCGGTTCCGGCTGCCATCGGCGCGGACGTCAAGTTCTGGCGGATCCGGTCCGACGACGGATTCCGCTTCGACCTCGAGGACTTCGAGCGGCTGCTGACGCCGCGGACCCGGCTGATCTCGATCAACACCCCGCACAACCCGACCGGGGCCATCCTCGATGACGAGGCCCTGCAGCACGTGTATGAAGTGGCCGCCTCGATGGGCGCCACAGTGCTCAGCGACGAGGCCTACCGCTGGCTGGACATCCCCGGCGGCGACGCCATGCCCTCCCCGATGCGCAACCGGGGCGAACTCGGCATCAGCGTCGGCACCGTATCCAAGCCGTTCGGCGTGCCGGGCCTGCGGATCGGCTGGATCGTCGCGCCGGAGCCGGTGATCCAGCGCTGCTGGGCGCTGCGGGACTACATCACCCTCTCCCCCGGCAAGCTCAACGACCAACTGGCGCTGAGCGCGGTGGAGCACCGGGACGCGATCCGGGCGCGCACGCACCGGATCGTGGCCGCCAACATGGCCACGGCGGACCGCTGGTTTGCGGATAACGCCGAACTGGCCTCGTGGGTCCGGCCGCGGGCCGGACTGCTGGCGCTGATGCGCTACCACCTGGACATTCCGTCGAGCGACCTCGCGGACCTGCTGGCGGAGCGGTACAGCGTGATGCTTGCGCCGGGATCGGCGTTCGGGTTCGAGCACCACCTGCGGATCGGGGTCGGGCAGAACCCCGCCATCTTCGCCGAGGGGCTCGACCGGACCCGGCAGTGCTTCGACGATCTGCAGGCGCGCGGCGTGCGCCGCCTCGCGCCCCGGGCGCCCGGGTCCTGACGACGCTCGCGGCCGCCCTTCCACCCGCGCCGGGCTGAACGAAACGGATCGGGCTGCCGGATTGCTCCGGCAGCCCGTTCGCTTGCGCCAATTTCCGGGAGGACGCTACCCGAGGCGCTCGAGCGCGCGGCGGGTGCACACTCCGACGAGGTGGCGGCGGTAGTCCGCCGAGGCGTAGTGGTCGCCGTTGAGGTCGAGACCGTCGGCCGCGACGGCCGCAGCGGCGGCAATGCTCTCGGCCGACAGTTTCTTGCCGACGAGGGCGGCCTCGGCAGCCCGGGCGCGGGCGGAATTGGAGGTGCAGCCGGTGACGGCGATCCGCGCGTCCTCGACGACGCCGCCAGCGCCAGTCCTGACGGCGGCGGCGATGCCGACCACCGCGTAGCCGGAGGCCGGGTGGCGGAACTTCTCGTAGGCCGCGGCGCTGGCGCCGCCGGGGATGACGATCTCGGTGATGATCTCGTCGTTGGCCAGCGAGGTGGTGAGCAGGTCGACGAGCAGGTCATCGACCGGGATGGTGCGCTCGCCCGAGGGGCCCGCCACCTTGACGCTGGCGCCGAGCGCCAGCATCACGGCGGTGAAGTCCGCCGCCGGGTCGTTGTGGGCGAGCGAGCCGCCGAGGGTGCCGCGGCTCTGGACCTGCGGGTCGCCGACGTTGTTGGCCACCTCGGCGATGACCGGAAGCGCCTTCTTCAGCTTGGCGGAGTCGCGGAGCTGGGCGTAGGTGGTCATCGCGCCGATGCGGACGCTGCCGTTGACGTCGATGCCCTGCAGTTCCTTGATGCCGCCGAGGTCGACGAGCGCCGAGGGCGCCGCGAGCCGGAGCTTCATGGCGGGGATCAGCGAGTGGCCGCCGGCGACGATCTTGGCGTCGGGATCGCTCTTGAGCAGCGCGACCGCTTCCTTGACCGAACCCGGCTTGTGGTAGGAAAACTGGCTCGGGAACACGAGTACCTCCCTTCCCCGGCCCCCGGCGGGGGCTGGGCCGGGAGCGGCGCGCGGCCACTCCCGGATGCTACGAACGATTACCGGGCCGACACCGCGCGCCAGACCTTCTCCGGCGTGATCGGCATGTCGATGTGCTTGACGCCGAGGTGGGCCACCGCGTCGACGACGGCGTTGGCGACGGCCGGCGTGCTGGCGATGGTGCCAGCCTCTCCCGCGCCCTTGACGCCCATGGGGTTGACCGGCGAGGGCGTGACGGTGCGGTCGAGTTCGTAGACCGGCACCTGGCTCGCCTTGGGGATCGCGTAGTCGTTCATGGTGCCGGTGACGAGTTCGCCGTTGTCGCTGTAGACGGCGCCCTCGTAGAGCGCCTGGGCGAGGCCCTGGGCGATGCCGCCGTGAACCTGGCCGTCGACGATCAGGGGATTGACGACGTTGCCGACGTCATCGACCGCGACGTAGCGCAGCAGGTCGATCTCGCCGGTGTCGGCATCCACCTCGACGACGCAGATGTGCGTGCCGAAGGGGAAGGTGCAGTTCGGCGGATCGTAGAAGGTGGTCGCTTCCAGCGT
>JBJTKE010000527.1:0-4396 GCA_046096285.1 Chloroflexota bacterium | reverse complement strand
CGCCGCGGCCCTTGCCGGCTGCGGGGGCCCCGGCGAGCCGGTTGACCCGCGATTCGCCGGAACCCCGCCCGCCACACCCGTGGCGCCCGGTCCCGCCGGCCGATGGCAGGGCCGCACCGTCACCGTGTCCTCCTATGGCGGCGAGGTCGAGCGCGCGCTCCGGACGCTGGTCTGGGACCCGTTCGAGCGAACGACCGGCTGCAGCATCCTCTCGTTCGCCAACGAGTCCGCCGGTCCGGGAACGCCGGTCCCGGTCGCCCCGGTCGATCTCGCGCTCGCCGACCCGGTGTCCGCCGCGCGGTTCATCGCGGCGGGCGGCGGGCGCCCGCTGGATGCGTCGCTGCTTCCCGGAGCCGCCGCTCCCGGCATGGCCGCCGCCGGCGCCATGCCCGCTCACGCCTACGCCCTCGTCAACTGCCGAAAGCGGGACGCCTTCGCCGCTGGCGCCGCGCCGGATTCGTGGACCGCCTGGTGGGATGTCGACGCCCTGCCCGCGCCGCGCACCATGCGCCGCGGCGCGGTGGGCACGCTGGAAATCGCCCTGCTCGCCGATGGCGCCGATCCCGGCGCGCTCTACCCGCTCGACATCGATCGCGCCATCGCCAGCCTGGCGCGCATCGCGGAAGCGGTCGGCGACCGCTGGTGGACCCGTGGCATCGAGCCCGTCGGCTGGATCTCCGCCGACCGCGCGACCCTCGGCGTCGCCTGGCACCACCGGGTGCTCGCCGGGCAATGGGACGGGCGGGCGGTCGACTTCACCTGGAACCAGGGCATCCTCGCCACCGACTGCTGGCTCGCACCGCGCTCCGGCGCCGCCGCCGACATCGCCGACGATCTGCTCGCCTGGACGCTTTCGCCGCTCTCCCAGGCCGCATTCGCCCGCGAGACCCGTCTTGGCCCGGTCAATGCGGAGGCATTTGCCTACATCGAGCCGTGGCTGCTCGATACCCTGCCCACCGCCGAACCGCAGGCCGCCTCGCTGGTTCGCCTCGACGGCGCATGGTGGGCGGAACGGGAAACCGCCGCCGCCGCCGCAATGGACGACTGGCTGGCCACGCTGCCGGGCGCGCGCGGCACGACCGCCCCCTGACCGGCACGCCCGCCCCGAGGAGGACAGCATGACCGGAGAACCCGCCAGCATCCGGACGATCGTGGTTCCGCTCGACGGCTCCGAGAAGGCGGAGCGGGTCGTTCCCGCCGCCATCGAGGAGTCCCGGCTGCACGGCGCGCCGCTGGTGCTGCTGCGGGTGGTGCCCTACGCCGATCCGCCCCCCGGCCTGCGCTCCCACGGGCCGGAGACCACCTGCTCGGCCTCGCCGCCCGAGGAAATCATCGACGACTGCGGTCTCGCCGAGGGCTACCTGCGGGACGTCATCGCCCGCCATGCCATCGCGGGCGGCGAGATCGTGGTCCGCTACGGCGACCCGTTCACCCAGATCGCCGCGGAACTCGGCCGCTGGCCCGGTCCGCTGGTGGTGCTGGCCTCCTACGCGACCGCCGTGCTGCCGGTCGGCTCCCACAGCGAGATCGCACGCCGCATCGCGGGCCTCGACGCGTTCCACGTCCTGCTGGTGCC
Organism: Chloroflexota bacterium; assembly: GCA_046096285.1. Taxonomy (GTDB): domain Bacteria; phylum Chloroflexota; class Chloroflexia; order Thermomicrobiales; family UBA6265; genus CADCWF01. The sequence continues at coordinate 2,820 of JBJTKE010000527.1, read as the reverse complement.
GAGCGCGCCCGGAACCTGACCGCCGTCCAGACCAATGCCGCTGCCGCTACCGCCCCGCCTCGCCGAGTCCCGCCGCCTCGAGCCGCCGCCGGGTCTCCCGCAGCGCCGCCGCGTGCAGTTCGCGGCTGTTCGCCACGACCAGCCCGCGGTCGAGATGCGGCTCCGGCCGGTTGTACCGCGGGATGCGGCCGTGCAGATCCGTCACCAACCCGCCCGCCTCGGCGAGAAACAGGTCCGCCGTCGCGGCATCCCACTCGTGCGCCATGAACTGCCCCGCGCCGAGCCGGAACCCCAGCAGCACGTCGACGGCGTCGCCCTCGAGAAACTGCCGGGGCGTCAGGCCGATGTCCGTGGTCCGCGCGAGGTCCCCGGACAGCGCGTGGGCGATGTCCGCCACAAGGTCGAGGTTTTCCGGCGCTCCGAACCAGTGCGAGGTCGCCACCACCGGCCGCCGGTCGCCGCCGCCGAACGTCACGCGTCGCCAGCCCGCGCCGGCGTCGATCCACGCGCCCGCTCCCGCCGCGGCGAGGCAGATCACCCCGGTCGGCGGTTGCATCGAGCCGGCGATCACCGGGCGCCCGTCGACGGCGAGCGCCATCAGCACGTCGAAATCGCCGGTCCGGTCGACGAATTGCTGGGTGCCGTCGATGGGATCGACGATCCAGCAGCGGGGCGACGCCAGCCGGGCCGGGTCGTCCCGGCCCTCCTCGGTCAGGATGGCGTCGGCCGGGAACCGCTCGCCGAGGATGGCCCGGATGATCCGGGCCGAGGCGAGGTCGGCATCCGTCACCGGCGAGCCGTCCGATTTCTCGTAGGTGGCCGCCGCCGCCCGGTCGTACAGATCCCGCACGACGGCGCTGGCCTCCCGCAGGGCTGCAAGCATCGCCCCGATCTCGGCGGTATGGGGAGAATCGGGCATCGGGTGGGCGAGGGGAGCGGTCATCGGGTCCTTCCGGGTGGGCGCGGGCCTGCAGGGAGGGTCCGATGGTAGCACCAGCGCGCGCGGCTTCGCCCCTGCCTCCCGGGGATGAGGCAGAATCACCCGCACGAACCGGACGGCGACGGCGGGACAGGATCGAGCATCATGCGGCGAGCGGGCGACCTCGACAGCGGATGGGTGGGCGCGGACCCGGACGACGACCTCGACCGCCAGTTGCTCGAGGAGGACGACGCTTTCGACCGCTCCCGCCCCCACGTCCTCACCGCGCTCGGCCCGGTGGCGCCGGCCGCGCTTGGTCCGGCGCTTGCGGCCGAGCATGTCGGCCTGCTGGCGCTCGCGACCGCGGGCGGCGGACCCGACGGGCGCCACGAGTTGCTCGCCGAACTCGAGGACCTCTACAACAGCGGCATCCGCGCGCTCGCCGTCGAATGCCGCGGCGAGGGCCTCGGCATCCTGCACTGGCTGGCCGGGCGCGTGCCGCCGCACCTCGTGGTCCTCGCGCCGCCGTCCGCCCATTCCGCACGGGCGGCCGGGGCCACACAGTCGGAGGATGCCGTCGAGTCCCTGCGGCCGCTCCTCGGGGGACTTCTGCTCGACGCCGCGGGCGCGGAGGCCGGCCGCGCGATCTCCCACGCGGCCGCCTCCGGGCTGCCGGTGAGGATCGCCGCCGCGGGCGATGCCGCCGGAGCGACGGAACTGGCCCGGAGGATCGAGACCGCCGGCATCCCGGGCTCCTCGGTCTCGGTGTCGGGCCTTGCGCCGCGCGAGGCCCGGGTGGTGCTCGAAGGCTGCCGCGCCGGCGTGGCGCTCTCAGCCGATGGAGCGGGGGAGGAGTGGGCAGGGGCCGTCGCGGACCTCGCGGCATCCGGGTTCGCGGGCCGCATCTCCATCGCCTCCGGCATCGCCCGCCGGGGAGGCCTCCTCGCCTTCGGCGGCGAGCGCGGGCTGGGCTGGACGATGGCCACGGTCCCCCTGCTGCTCATGGACGCGGGCATGGACGCCCTCGCCGTCCGCGCCCTGTTCGTGGAGAATCCGGCCCGTATGCTGGCCATCAACCCGGAGGCGGACTGACCCGATGACCGACCGCGCCGTTCCCATTCGCGCGCTGATTTTCGACATGGACGGCCTGCTGGTCGACACCGAGGACCTCGCCGCGGGCGCCCTCCGCCAGTTCCTCGCAAACCACGGGCGGGAGATGACCGAGGGCACGATGGAACGGACCCTTGGCCGTCGCCTGCCGGAGGCCATCGCCATCATCAAGGACCACTACGGCCTGTCGGGCGAGGTGGTCGACCTGACGCGCCAGTACGACCTGCTGCGACTGGAAGCCCTGCGCGGCAACGTCGTGCCGATGCGGGGCGCGGCGGACATCATCCGCTGGGCGCGCGAGGCCGGTTTGCGGCTCGCGCTGGCGTCTTCCAGCAATCGCACCCACGTCGATCTCTCGCTGGAGGAGGCGGGCCTCGCCGGCGCCTTCGACGCCGAGGCGTGCGGCGACGAGGTGACCAACGGCAAACCCGCGCCGGACATCTTCCTGCTCGCCGCGAGCCGGATCTCCGAGCAACCCGCCGCCTGCGTGGTGCTGGAGGATGCCCCGGCGGGGCTCGCCGCGGCGCACGCCGCCGGCATGCGCTCCATCTGGGTTCCGAACGAGAAAACGCGCGGACTGACGCCGGAGACGCCCTACACGCTGCGCGCCAGCCATCTCGACGAGGCCCGGGAGTGGCTGGCGCGGGAGTCGCTCCGGCCGGCCGGAGGCGGGCGCCCGGTTAGCGGCGCCGCCTCCGGTCGTACACGATGCCGAGCGCCGCCCCCAAGGCGCCAGGCCGCGGGGTCGACTGGAGAAACGCGGGCAGGTTCCAGTACTCGTCGATCTGCCC
>JBJTKE010000526.1:0-1819 GCA_046096285.1 Chloroflexota bacterium | reverse complement strand
CACAGGAAGAGGGGTTTGGGGTGAGGACCATCAGGCCCGGACAGCGTCCGAACCAGCCGTGCGCCCCGAAACGCCCCACTCCCGCCGAAGCGGGGGAGGGGGCACGCGGCCGAATCGAACCGAACCTCAATCCGGCTCCGGCATGACTCCCCCGCCCGGCCCCACCTCCTCCACGATGTGCACCGTTCCCCCCTCGGGGTCCTTCAGCCACGCCCCCAGCAGCCGCCCGATGAACAGGTGCGGCGGCGACACCGGCTCCGCCCCCGCCGCGGTCAGCCGTTCCCATGCCCCGCGCACGTCATCGGTCCACAGCACCACCTCGAACCCCTTCGCCCCCGGCGTCACCTCCAGACCGTGGTCCCGCCGCGCCGCCGCGTAGCTCGCGAACCCCAGCAGCAACCCGCCAAGCCGGACCTCGACGTGATCCGGCGTTCCCTCAGCGGGCCAGCGAAAGGTCTCCGCGAAGCCGAGGTGGTCCACGTAGAACCGCACCATCCGCTCCACATCCTCGACGTACGCGTTGATCTGGGGATCGCGAAACATGGCCAGTCCCCCTCGCTCCGGCGTCCCGCGACGCCACCCTGCTCCGCCCATTATGCCAGCACCGCCCGCCGGGCCATCGGCGCATCGGTCCATCGGCCCACGCGGCCCACGCGGCCCGGCGCCCGCGCCGCGTGGCCGCCGCCCCGCCCCGGGCGCGATACTTCGCCCGCCCCGGCGGACCCGCCGCCCGGGAGGAGGTTCATCCGTGACCACCGCCACGCCCACGCCAGCACCGGCCCTCGTTCCCGCATCGGGTTCCCCGGCCCGCCCGCCGATCATCGAGGTCCGCGGCCTCGTCAAGCGCTACGGCGGCCACCCGGCCGTCGATGGGCTCGACCTCACCGTGCGCGACGGCGAGATCTTCGGCATCCTCGGCCCCAACGGCGCGGGCAAGACCACCACCCTCGAGATGCTGGAGGGGCTCCGCTCCCCCGACGCGGGCTCCATCCGCGTCGCCGGCCTCGATCCCGCCGCCCAGCCCGCCGAGCTCAAGCGCATCATCGGCGTGCAACTCCAGTCCACCGCCCTCTTCGACTACCTCACCCTCGCCGAGATCGTCGCCCTGTTCGCCAGCCTCTACGGCGCCGACGACTCCCCGGTGCGGGTCGACGCCCTCATCGCCCTCGTCGGCCTGACCGACAAGCGCTCCGCCCGCATCGACCAGTTGTCCGGCGGCGAGCGGCAGCGCGCGGCCATCGCCCTCGCGCTCGTCAACGATCCCCGCATCGTCTTTCTCGACGAGCCCACGACCGGCCTCGACCCGCAGGCCCGCCGCGCCCTCTGGCAGAGCATTCGCGACATCCGCGCCGCTGGCGCCACCGTCCTCCTCACCACCCATTACATGGAGGAAGCCGAGACCCTCTGCGACCGCGTCGCCGTCATGGACCGCGGCCGCATCGTCGCCTGCGACACGCCCGCCCAGCTCATCCGCGACCTCGGCGCGGATGCCGCCGTCACCGCCCGCCTCGCCGCGCCGCTCCCCGACGACGGCCTCGCCGCCATTCCCGCCGTGGCCGAGGTCCGCCGGGATGGCGACTCCGCCCAGGACCTCTTCCTCCGCACCACCGACGCCCAGGCCACCCTCTCCGGACTCCTCGCGCTCGCCGCCGCCTCCGGCGTGCCGCTGGCCGGGCTCTCCGTGCGGCAGGCCGGAGGCGGAGGCGAGCGCGAGGAGTCCGGAGAGGGTGGCCTGGGCGTCGGTGGTGCGGAGGAAGAGGTCCTGGGCGGAGTCGCCATCCCGGCGGACCTCGGCCACGGCGGGAATGGCGGCGAGGCC
>JBJTKE010000525.1:0-1318 GCA_046096285.1 Chloroflexota bacterium | reverse complement strand
CCGCCGCGGCACAAGCAGGGTCTGTGCCTGTGGTTCACCGGGCTGAGCGGCTCCGGCAAGTCCACCACGGCGGCGGTGCTGAACGAAAATCTCGATGAACTGGTCCTCGTCCATCATCGCCCGCACCGCGTCGCGGGTCGCGCGGTATGGCGAGACGGCCGCGCACATGACCGTGCCGCCGTGGCGCACGATCTCGCCGGCGACAAACCCGATCCGAAGGATGTTCGTGTCGCGGTCCTCGCGGCTGAATCCGAGCCCCTTCGACAGGTGGGTGCGGACCACGTCGCCGTCGAGTTCGGAGACGCGGCGGCCGGCCTCCAGCAGCAGTTCGTTCAGCACCGCCGCGGTGGTGGACTTGCCGGAGCCGCTCAGCCCGGTGAACCACAGGCACAGACCCTGCTTGTGCCGCGGCGGGTAGGCCTCGGCGAGGATCTCGGCGCTCTCCGGCCGGGTGAACCAGGTCGGCAGCAACTGGCCCTTGGCGAGGTAGTCCTCCCGCACCTGGGTGCCGGAGATGTTCATCGTCCGCACGCCCTGGCCGATCTTGGAGACCTCCTCGTACCGGTCCTCCTCGGGGAGATAGAGCAACTCTTCGAACGGGACCATCCGCACGCCGGTCTCCGGTTCGAACTCGCGGACGAGGTCCTGCGCGTCGTACGGCCCGTAGAAGAGGTTGCCCTGCGAGTCCTTGCCCGGTCCGGCATGGTCGCGGCCGACGATCAGGAAGTTCGCGCCGTGGTTGCGCCGGATGATCGCGTGCCACAGTGCCTCGCGCGGGCCGCCCATCCGCATCGCCAGCGGCAGCAGCGACAGCACGATCCGGTCCGACTCGTAGTACTGCTCGGCGAGCGCCTTGTACACCCGCACCCGGGTGTAGTGGTCCACGTCGCCCGGCTTGGTCATGCCGACCACCGGGTGCAACAGCAGCACGCCATCGACCGCAGCCGCCGCCCGCTTGGTGAGTTCCTCGTGGACCCGATGCATCGGGTTGCGGGTCTGGCAGGCGACCACGTTCTCGTGGCCAGTCGCCTCGAGCACGGCCCGCGTCTCGGCGGGCGTGCGGCGAATCTCGGTGAAGTCGTAGTGGCGCGGCAGCTGTAGCACCCGGAGCCTGCCCGAGGCGTTGAGCCTGCCCCACCGCTGCATCTCGTTGACGATCGGGTGCTTGGTGTCGGTGGTGCCGTAGACCTTTTCCGCGGTGGTCACCGGATCCCAGGCGTAGAGTTCGTCAACGGTCATGATCGCCAGCAGGTCGTTCATGGAGTCCCGCAGCGCGATGTCCTGTCCGACCTGCAGGCCATCCTCGGGACGGACCGGC
>JBJTKE010000524.1:0-10120 GCA_046096285.1 Chloroflexota bacterium | reverse complement strand
GCCCCGGACGGCCCCGCGCCGGAGACGCCAAGCATCGACCACGCCTCCCGCCGCGCCCGCTCGGTGACCAGTTCCTCGAACGCGCCCTCGACGACCACGCACCGCCAGGCGTCCGGGCCGTCCACCTCGTCCACCTCGAAGCTGACCGGCGGCTGCTCCCGCATCACCTCGATCGTCCGCCCAGGTCCGCTCCAGGCGTACACGGATGCGCCGTCATGGGCGCAGGTGATGGGCACGATGCAGGGCCGGTCCTGCCGCGAACAGGCAATGCGCCGGACCGAATGCCGCCGCAGCACCCGATCGATCTTCTCGCTGGTCAGCACGCCGATCGTCAACGACTTCCCGGGCCTTCCGGCGCAGGCTCCCAACCAGGCAGAGCCCATTCACCGCAATGGCTGGGCCATACGTCGCGCCCCGCAACAGGGGTGTCATGGGATACGGGGACGGGCGTCGCAACATCGCATCAATGCCCCGCACGCAAGACACCGCGCGATGCGCGACAATCGTGAGAACGCGGCACTCGACCGCGCCACAGATGCCTGCCGCGTGGTCAAGCGGCGCGGAATGGAGCAGCAAGCCGGAATGGGAGAGGCTCGCCCGTACCCGGCAGTCGCCCCAACGGTCCCGGACGCTTTGGCCCTTCACGCCGAGCGTTCCCCGGACGCGCCCGCCCTGATGAGCGAGACGCGCACTGTCTCCTGGGCTGATCTTCACGACGCCACCTCCGGCCTCGCGCGCGAGCTGCGGGGCCTCGGCGTCGGGCAGGCCGACCGCGTCGCCTTCCTCTGCCGCACTCCCATGCCCCTCGATGACCTGGTGACCGCCCTGGGCATGATGTCAGCCTGCGCGGTGGTCATGGTCGACGCGGCCCTGCCGCTTCCCGCGCGCCGGCGCATCATCGAACGCCTCCGACCGCTCGCCATCGTCTCGCCAACGGACCGCGATTCCTCCGGCCTCGCGATCCCCTGCTGGACCGTCGCGGGCGGATCCGGGCTCTCCGGCGCGAACCCCATTCCCGGCCGGACGAGGGCGTTGAGTCAGGGTCCCGTTTCCAGTGATACCGCGTTGGTCCTGTCCTCGTCCGGCACGACTGCCGAGCCGAAACTGATCCCCATCCGGCACGAGTCACTGATGTTGATCGCCGCGCTCATCACCGGGCACTTCGGTCTCACGGCGGCGGACCGGATGCTTCACCACTTTCCGGCGCACTCCGCCCCGCTCGGGTTCAGTGCCATCCCGCTCCATGCTGGCGGCGTGACCCTCATTCCGGAACGGGCCACGGCGTCAGGATTCCCCGCTGCAACCATCTCGGCGTCATTCGCACCAACCTGGACCGCCGCGACCCCGGCGCGCCTGGCCAGTCTCGGCGACCACCTCGCTGGGTCCGCCGTCTCGCTCCGGTTCGCAATCAGCATTGGGGCTGCCGCCACCGACGCCAACATCGTCAGCATCAACCGCGGGCTGGGCGTTCCCGTCGCCGATCTCTACGGCTCCACCGAAGCCTTCGGCGTGGCGATCGACGGGGCGATCACCTCGCAGATGAGAATCGCCGACGACCGCGGAGAATCGCCGCCTCCCGGCGAATCCGGCGAATTCCAGGCGACTGGACCGATGGTGTTTTCGGGCTACCTCGACGATCCCGCACTCAATGCTGACGCCTTCACCGCCGACGGCTGGTTCCGCACCGGCGATCTGGGGCGGATCGAACCGGACGGCAGGCTGAGCGTGCTCGGCCGACTGACCGAGCAGATCAACCGGGGCGGTCTCAAGATCGCGCCATTGGAGATCGAGGCCGCGATGCTCGCGCACCCGAACGTCGCCGAAGCCGCCGCTTTCGCCATTCCCCACCCGACGCTCGGGCAGGAAGCCGGCCTCGCCATCGTCACGCATCCCGGCGCGGCCATCTCGCAGCGCGAGATTCGCCGCTGGCTGCTCGAGCGGTTGCCCGCGGCCAAGCTTCCCCGGTCAATCATCACGCTCGACGCGCTCCCGCTCACCGCCACCGGCACGGTCCGGCGGCGGGATCTGGCGGCGATGGCGGCTGGCGCCGGTCCCGCGTCGGGCGGCTGAGGCCCGGCGCGGGTCGGCGACGGCCCGCGCGCCTACTGCACGTAGGCGTATTCCTTGCGGATCTTCGCCACCAGCGAGTAGTACGTGTCCACCATGTTGCCGACATACAGGTCGCCGATCTGGGTGAGCGCCTCGTAGGCCTCCCAGCGGTCCCAACCCAGATCGACCAGCCATTCCACCAGTTCGGTGTAGGCGATGCGGGCGGCATCCTCCATCGGGCGGGCGCTGCCGACGGTCATCAGTTCCTCGGGGCTCTCGATCCGCGGCCAGGCGATTGCCTTGTTCTTGATCAGCCCGAAGGTCACCGTCACCTTCGCGGTGATCTCGAGGGCGACGCCGCACAGTTCGCCCTGGCCCTGCCCGGCATGGCAGTCGCCGGTGAAGAAGTAGGCGCCCGGCACCCGCACCGGCAGGTGGATGATGTTCCCCGGCTTCACATCCGGCACGTCCATGTTGCCGCCGTGGTCGAACGGGGTGAGCGCCGAGAGCGCCTCCAGTTCCGGCGCCGTCCCGATGGTCCCCATGAACGGCCGCCACGGGAAGCGCAGCCGCTTGTTGTGCTCCAGCCAGCCGTCCTTGAGCTGGTAGATCCACACCTTCTCCGGCAGGGGCTCCTGCAGCGTGCGGGTGAACTTGGTGCTGGTCAGGCCGCCGAAGTAGGGCACGAAGACGCTCACCGCCCAGTCGCGAGTCGGCTCGATGCTCTCGATCTTGACCGTCAGCGTGTCGCCCGGCTCCGCGCCCTCGACGAAGATCGGCCCGGTCTGCGGGTTCAGGTAGGCCCCCAGAATCTGCGACGGCACGTCGTTGGGCCGGGTGATCTGGCTCTCGAAGGCGTCGTCGGTGTAGATCGCCACCGTCTCGCCCGGCTTCACCGTCGCGATCGGATCGACGTACCGGCTGAACACGTAGTGATGCTTGCCCTGCTGCCGAATCTCGCGGACCATTCCCGCCTCCTTGTGCTGCCTCCGGCCTGCCCTGTTCCCTACACCGCCAGGTGCGAGACCAGCGCCTCCTGGCTCGTGATCTCCTGGCGGCCCAGTTCCCGGACCACCTGTCCCTTGTCCATCACGTAGCCGCGCTGGGCGAGGTTGGTGATGAGCTCGATATTCTGCTCCACGAAGAGGATCGTCGTTCCGAGGTCCTGGTTGATCCGCTTCAGGTCGTCGCCGATCTGCTGCACCAGGTTCGGCTGCAGTCCCTCGGAGGGCTCGTCCAGCAGCATCAGCCGCGGCTGCCCCACGATCACCCGCCCGATGGCCAGCATCGACTGCTCGCCGCCCGAGAGCGACACCGCCCGCTGCGCCTTGCGCTCGGCCAGCCGCGGGAAGTAGGAGTAGGCGACGTCCAGCGAGCGCCCCGCCGCCTGCCGGTTGATGAGTTTCCCCATCTCCAGGTTTTCCTCGACCGTCAGGCCGGGGAAAATGCCGCGGCCCTGCGGCACGTACCCAATCCCCTCGCGCGCCCGCGCATCCGCCGTCCGCCGCGTGATGTCGCCCCCGGAGAGCGCGATTTCCCCCTGCGCGGCGGGGAGCAGGCCGATGATCGTCTTCATCAGCGTGGTCTTGCCGACGCCGTTGCGCCCGACGATCGCCGCGATCTCCCCCTCGCTGATGGCCAGCGAGACGTCGCGCACGATCATGGTCCGGCCGTAGCCCGAGGTGACGTGGGAGAGGTCCAGCATCGAACCGTTCCTTTCTGGCTCAGGACCTGCCCAGGTAGATGTCGGTGACCTCCTGGTTCGCCTCGATCTCGGCGATCGTGCCCTCGGCGAAGAGTTTGCCGAGGTTCATCACGGTCACCTTCCGCGCGATCCGGCGGATGAAGGTCATGTCGTGTTCGATCACCAGGATCGCCATCCCGTCGGCGTTCAGCGACTCCACGATCCGCGCCGTGGCCTCCGTCTCGCCCGGTCCCATGCCCGCCGTCGGCTCGTCCAGCAGCAACAGGTTCGGCCGCGCGGAAAGCGCCATCCCGATCTCCAGCCACTGCTGTTGCCCGTGCGAGAGGTTCTTCACCAATTCGCCGCCGAGCCCGCCAAGCCCCACCCGCTCCAGCAACCGCTGGATCGACTCGGCCATCTCGCCGCTGCTCACATGGTTTTGCGCCGCCACCCGCATGTTGTCGTGCACCGACAGTTCCGGGTAGACGCCGGGGATCTGCATCTTGATGCTCAGGCCCTGCCGCGCCCGCTTCCACGTCGGCCAGCCGTCGATGCGGCCGCCGTCGAAGGTGATAGTGCCGGTGGTGGGCCGCTCGAACCCCATGATCAGCTTGAACACCGTGCTCTTGCCGGCCCCGTTCGGCCCGATCAGGCAGCGAAGTTCGCCCGGCCCGACCGACAGGTTCATGTCCGAGACGGCGCGCAGGCCGCCGTACCGCTTGGAAACGTTGTCGAGCGCCAGCAGCGGCCGCGCCTCAGCCATTGGCCGTCACCTCCTCGACCGGCGCGGTCATCCCCGGCCGGTTCCCGCCGCCGCGATGCAGCACATGGCGGTCGATCAGGTTGAACAGCGCGACGACGAATCCCTCCGGCACGAACAGCACCGCCAGCAGGGCCAGCAGCCCGAAAATCACCAGGGCGTACTCCGGCGCGGAGGACGCCAGCATCTGCGAGAGTTTCAGCAGGATCATCGAGGAGATCATCGCCGCGGTCAGGCTGCGCCTGCCGCCGATGGCGACGTAGATCACCGGCGTGATGGCCGCGGTCAACCCCATCGACGACGGGTCGATGTACCCGCCCCACGAGGCGTACATCACCCCGCTCAGCGCGGCCACCACCCCGGCCAGCGCGAAGACCTGCACCTGCATCAGCCGCACGTTGTAGCCGAAGGACTCGGTGCGCGGCCTGTTCTCCTGCAGCGCCAGCAATCCGTAGCCCCAGCGGGTCGACGAGAGCCAGCGCAGCAGCACGTAGACCACGATCAGGATGGCGAGGTAGAGGAAGTACAGGTTGCGCCCGTAGAGCGGCATCTCGTTGACCGCCAGTTGGGGCGTGTACATCCCGTTGTAGCCGTTGAGCCGGGCCTCGCCCACCATCCACTCCGGGCCGGCGGTCTGCGCCATGAAGGTCTGCAGCACCAGCGTCAGCGCGAGCGTGGTCAGGCCGACGAAGACGTCGTTCACCCCGCCGTAGAACATGAACCAGCCGAGAATCGCGGCGACGCTCCCGCCCGCCAGCATCCCCACCACCAGGCCGACCCAGGTCTGCGCCGAGCCGAGGACGTTCAGCGTGTAGATGCCGTAGAGGTAGCCGCCGATCCCGAAGAAGGCCGTCTGCCCGAACGAGAGGATGCCCGCCTTGCCCCAGATCATCGACAGGCTCAGCGCCAGCAGCGTCAGCGCCACGAAATAGGCGGCGTTGAGGATGCCGAAGTCGTCGGTGCGGACCGGGTAGATCAGCATGAACGCGAGGAAGATCACCAGGGCGATGTTCTCGGCGTTCAGCCAGGACGCGCGCTGCGGCATGGCCCTCACCTCTGCGCGGCGGGTCGCATCCGCCAGCGGTCGACCAGTCCGGAGATGCCCTTCGGCAGCACGCGGATGATCACGATGGTGGTCAGCAGCAGGCCGACCCGCGCGATGTAGAGTCCGAACTCCGTGCCCAGCGCCGCGTTGATGACGCCCAGCACCGCCGCCGCCAGCGGCGTGCCGACCAGCGCATTGGCGCCGCCGACGATCACGGTGACGAAGGCCTCCACCGTGTAGTTCGTGCCGAAGAAGGGCACGATGGTGGCGGTCGGCGCGAAGAGCCCCCCGGCCAGTCCGGCGAGCGCGCTGCCGAGCGCGAAGGTGAGCGTGTACATGCGGGCGGTGTCGACGCCCAGCGAGCGGGCGATCGGCTGGTTCTGGATGGTGGCCCGTGCCCGCAGCCCGAACTCGGTCTTCATGAACAGCAGGTAGAGCCCGGCGATCAGCAGCAGCGAGACCAGCCCGAGCACCATCCGGTACCACGAGTAACTGGTGCTGCCCACGGTGAACGAACCGAAGGGCGACGAGACCCCCTGCATCGAGGGTCCGGTGAGGATCAGCATCCCCTGGCTGAGAATCAGCCCGATGGCCCAGGTGGCGGCCACCGAGTCCAGCAACCGCCCGTAGAGCCGCCGCACCACCAGCATCTCGACGATCGCGCCGAACAAGCCGACGGCCACGGCCCCGATCACGATGGCCAGCGCCAGCGGCACCCCCTTCACCGCGAGGAAGGTGGTGGCGTAGGCCCCGAGCATCATGAATTCGCCGTGGGCGAGGTTGATCACGCCCATCATGCCGAAAATCACGGCAAGCCCGATGGCGGACAGCAACAGGAACGAGAAACTGACCTGGAACTGGTAGAACCAGTTGAAGAGGCCATCCACGGGCTCACCCCCAGCAGTGCGCGGGCGGCTACCAAACCGCGGCAGTATCCCACCGCGCGGGCCGCCCCGCCCGGTCCCGCGCGCGGCGGGTCCGGACGGGGCGGACGCGGTCGACTACGGCTCGTACTGGGTGTTGTCCGGCTTGTTGGGCAGATCGCAGCCCATGTCGGCCGACAGCCAGTCGGGGCGGACGGCCTCGAAGGTCTCGTCCAGGATGATGTTGTGGTTCTCGTCCGCGTGGACCATGTAGATGTTGCGGACGGTGTGATGGGTGGCCGGGTCGATGGAGACCGTGCCGCCCGGGCCCTCGAAGGAGATGCCGCTCTCGAGCGCCTTGCGGACCGCCTCCTTCTCGGTGGTGCCCGCCTTCTCCGCGCCGAGGGCGTACATGTTGATGCCCTCGTACTCGGCGGCGCACTCCATGCCGACGTACTCCAGGTCCGGCGCGACCGAGCGCACCCGGGCCGGGAAGTCGGTGCCGAGGCCCTCCGCGAGTTCCTCCATGAAGTTGACGGTCACGTACATGTTGTTCAGCGCCGGCGGCGGGAAGCGCTTGTGCTCGTAGGCCTGGCCCATGTTGACCGTGGTGGCCATCGGCACCTGCATGCCGGCGGAGTTCTTCTGCTCGTAGAACGAGGACTGCTTGATGCCCACCAGCAGCACCACCAGGATGTCCGGCGCGGCGTTCTGGATGTTGGTGATGGTGGTGCTGAACTGCGAGACGTCGAGCGGGATGAACTCCTCGCCGATCACCTCGCCGCCGTTCGACTCCACGAACTTCTTGCACCACGCCGCGGTCAACTGGCCGAAGTTGTAGTCCGCCGCGATGGTGTAGACGCGGTTGCCGAACTTCTCCATCACCGCCGGCATGAACGGCACGACCTGGTGATCGGGCACGCAGCCGGTCGGGAAGACGTAGCTGTCGCAGACGCCGCCCTCGTACTGGTTGTTGTAGAAGAAGATCGCCTTGTTCTGGTCGATGATCGGCCGGATCGCCTCGCGCCCGGCCGACGTGAAGCAGGCGTGCAGGACGTCGATCTTGTCCTGCAGGATCAGCTTCCGGGCCATCTCCTGGTAGCGGCGGTTGTCGGACTGCGCGTCCTCCGCCACCAGCTCCACCTGGCGCCCGCGGATGCCGCCCTTCTCGTTCAGCTCCTTGACCGCCAGCTCCGCCGCCGCGTACTTCTGCACGCCGACCAGCGAGAAGTCACCCGTGCGGTCGCCCAGCCACCCGATCTTCACCGGGCCTTCATCCTGCGCCAGCGCGTAGTTGACGTCGATCTTCGACGCCAGCGCCAGCGCTCCCGCCGTCAGCGCGGAGTTCCGCACCAGCGACCGGCGCGACACCTTCGTGTCCACCGTCTGCGAACCCTGAACCTTGCTGTCCACCGCCCAGACCTCCTTCATCGAGACCTACGACTGTGCCCCGCGCGGTGCACCCACATCGCGCCAGGCCGTCTGTTCCGCGCCGGAAGCGCCAGCGCCTTGCCGGCGGCGTTCCACCGGAGCGCGGGGCGGACGCCCTTCTCCGGCGCCGCGAACAGACCCGCCTGCCGGGAGGCTACCGAACGACGAATATGTTGTCAATGGGGCGAAATGCTCCATTTCTGCGGCGGTTTTCCGGGCAAACTGCCCAGTTTCCGAACGTCACGCCTTGAGTTCACTGATGTGCGGTCATTCGACACGCAGGATGCCGCCTCGGCCGGCCCACGGACCGCGGCTCACGGACCGCGGTCCACGGTCCGCGGTCCGCGCGGCGGGCGCCCCCGGGCCGTGCTACCCTCGTTTCGCGATGTCGCGCTTCGATCCTCCGCCCGGAACCCGCCGGGCCCGCCCCGGGGGAACAGCCGGATGGACGACCACATCGGCGGCGCAAGCCCCGGTTCCCTGCCGCGGATCCCCGGGCAGGACACCATCCCCGCCCTGCTCGCCTGGTACGCCCGCGAGCGGCCGGGCGCCGTGGCCGTCTCCTGCTGGCACGACACCCTCACCTGGGAGGAACTCGCCGCCCGGGCGTTCGCCATCGCCTGGCGCCTCCGCCAGGCCGGCGTCGCACCCGGCGACCGGATCGCCTACCTCTGCCGCGACCGCCTCGGCATCGACGAGGTGGCCACGCTCTACGGCATCGTCGCGGCCGCGGCGCTCGTGGCGGTCCCGGCCGATCTGCCGCTTCCCGTCCAGCGGCGCCTCGTCGAGCGGACCGCGCCGGCGGCGCTCGTCGCGCAACCGGGCACGGACCCCACCCCGCTCCCCGCGGTCCCGCTCCTCTCCCTGCTCGATCTCCCGGCCGCGCCGGGTCCGCCGTCACCCCTCCCCGGCCCGCGCGACCTCGCCGCGATCATCTCCACCTCGGGATCGTCCGCCGAGTCCAAGCTCGTCCTGCGCACCCACCAGAACATCGTCCGCTCCAGCCGCATTACCTCACAGGAACTCGGGCTTGGCCCGGACGACCGGATGCTCATGCTCGGCTCGCCCAGCGCCGGGATGTTCGTCAGCACCTTCGACCCGCTCTGGTCGGGTGGCGGCCTCGTGCTTCCCACCGGCCCCGGGCGCGACCGCTGGCCGCCAGACGGCGGGGCCCTGACGCCAACCTGGGCCTTCGGGGCGCCCGCGCGGCTCGCGGCCATCGCCGACGCCATGCCGGACGGCCCTTCGCCGTTCCGCATCGTCCTCAGCTCCGGCGCGTCCGCCCCGCCGGGTCTCGCGGAGCGCATCGCGCGCGGCCTGCGCGCCCCGCGGGTCGATCTCTACGCCGCCTCCGAGGTCTACAGCATGGCATTCGACGGCCGGCCCACCGTGCCGCTCCGCATTGCCCCCGCCGGGGGGCGCCTCCCGGAATCCGGGGAGACCGGCGAAATCCAGGTCAGCGGCGACCTCGTCTTTCCCGGCTACCACGGCGACCCCGCGCTCACCGCGGCGGCCTTCACCGCCGACGGCTGGTACCGGACCGGCGACCTCGGCCGCCTCCGGGAGGACGGCACGCTCGAGTTGCTGGGCAGGCTGAACCAGCTCATCAACCAGGGCGGAACCAAGATCGCCCCGGAGGAAATCTAGTCGGTCATGCTGCGCCATGCCGCCGTCGCGGATGCCGCCGCCTACCCGGTGGACGACGACCGGCTCGGCCAGCGGGTTGCGGTCGCGGTGGTGCTCCGGCCCGGCCATGCGCTCTCCGCCCGGGAGGTCCGCCGGTGGCTGATCGACCACCTCGCGCATGGGAAGGCCCCGTCCACTGTCCGCTTCGTCGACTCCCTGCCCCGGACCCCTTCCGGCAAACTCCTCCGCCGCGTCCTCGCCCAGGACGAAACGTGGGGTTGAGGGCTGAACCCGCCGTCTCCGACCCCGCGCGCCCCTCGCCAGCCATGCCCGAACCCATCGCTCCCCGCCACCCCAACCCCTCTCCCCGGCACAGGAAGAGGGGTTGGGGTGAGGGCAGATCGCCCGCCCGGGCACGGGAAGCACGGCGCGATGGCCCGTGGCCACGACGGCGGCCAGGGCGCGCGGGCAGCCCGGCGAACCCCGCTCACCCCTCCCGTTCGCGGGCCAGCCGGGATGCCGCCGCATCGAGCGCCGAGGCGAACCGCGAGCGGTCCTTCTGGCTGAACGCGGCCGGGCCGGAGGTCGCCACCCCCATCTGCCGCAGGTAGGCGTTCAGGTCCCGCGAGGCCAGCAGGTCCACCACCCGCCCCGGCGAGAAC
>JBJTKE010000523.1:0-3971 GCA_046096285.1 Chloroflexota bacterium | reverse complement strand
CGTCCACCGGACGCGCCGGGGTGGACGGCGTCTTCGCCACCACCAGATTCCCCGTCTCGCTGTCGATCCCGATCAGGTCGGTGAAGGTGCCCCCGGTGTCGATCCCGATCCGTACCGCCATGCCCGCTCCTCCAGAAGCGCTCCGTTGGGTCGACGCTCGTGGCCGGCTGCAACCGGCTCGGGCGCGCTTCAGCCTCGCGGCAGCCCAGCATTCGGGATTGTGCGGCAACCGGAACGAATCCGTGGGGCGGTTGTCTGGAGGCCTGCGGCGCTGCCCTGCCTCAGACCGCCGGCAGGTGGAAAAGGCATCCGCGGAACGGTCGGGCGAAGGCCTACTCGAGGTAGTCCTTGAGCTTCTTGGAGCGGCTCGGATGGCGAAGCTTCCGAAGCGCCTTGGCCTCGATCTGGCGAATCCGCTCCCGGGTGACGCCGAACTCCTTGCCGACTTCCTCGAGCGTTCGGCTGCGGCCGTCCTCGATCCCGAAGCGCATCGCCAGCACCTGCCGTTCCCGCTCGGAGAGCGTGCCGAGCACGTCCTCCATCTGCTCCTTGAGCATCTGCCGGGAGGCCGCCTCGGCGGGCGCGAGGACCTTGTTGTCCTCGATGAAGTCACCGAGGCTGCTGTCCTCCTCCTCGCCGATCGGCATGTCGATCGAGACCGGTTCCTGGGAGATCTTCAGGATCTCCCGCACCCGCGCCGGATCGAGTTGCATCTCGGCCCCGATCTCCTCGGAGGTCGGCTCCCGGCCCAGGTCCTGTTGCAGCCGCCGCGAGGTGCGGATCAGCCGGTTGATCGTCTCCACCATGTGCACCGGGATGCGGATGGTCCGGGCCTGGTCGGCGATGGCGCGGGTGATCGCCTGCCGGATCCACCATGTCGCGTAGGTGCTGAACTTGTACCCCTTGTGATGCTGGAACTTCTCGACCGCCCTGATCAGCCCGAGGTTTCCCTCCTGGATCAGGTCCAGCATCGTCATGCCGCGGCCGACGTACTTCTTGGCCACCGAGACCACCAGCCGCAGGTTCGCCTCGGTCAGCGCGACCTTGGCCTGCCGTCCCTTCTCGATGTCAGACTCCCAGCGCCGCTGCAGCCGCTCGCGCTGATCGGCGCAGATGCGGGCGATGTCGGCATCGCCCGGCCATGCATCGGTGTCCCGGATCAGGGACTGGACGGCCGGCGGCAGCAGGTCCCACTCCACGGTCCGCAGCCGCAACCTCTCCTCGAGGTCCTCGGCGCTGATGGACAGGCGCTCGCAGGCCGCCTTGATCGCCGCTTCCGGCACGTTCGTCAGCGGCAGCGCGCGGTCGATGCAAACCGACTTTGGCGGCAGCGGTTGCCCCGGGTCGATGGCCTGAATCAGCGCCGCGACCTGCGGCCATCCGGCCCGGAAACGCTCGTAGACGGTGATCGCCACCGCATCGGCGGCGACCTCCTCCAACGCCTCCTCCCGGAGCGACGCCTGGATCACCGAGAGGTACTCGCCCCGCTCCATGCGGCGGGCCAGTTCGGCCTCGCGCGCCGCGGTGAGCAGCGGCACCCGCCCGATTTCCCGCAGGTACATCCGCACCGGATCATCGAGGCTGACCCCGCCGACGTCGTAGTTGACCACCTGCATCCGCAGGTCATCTTCCGGTTCATCGTCGAGATCGTTCAGCGCCAGGCTGGAAGCGCCCGCCAGGGCATCGCTGAGGTCGCCCAGCGATTCGGGGATGGGAAGCAGCGCCGAGTCTGCAACCTCATCCCCGGGCGGGCCATCGTCCCCGGCGAACCCGGGAACGAGTTCCGCGGCGAGTTCCCCGAGGTCCAGGTCGCCGACGAGCACCTCCGCTGCCACGGCATCGGGATCCGGCGCGACGGCCGCGGAGGCGGCGCCGGCGTCCGGTCGCGGTGTGCGCTTGCGAGACTGGGCCATGCGCTCGTTCCTCGAACTCGACGGGGTGGGACCCTGCGAGACATCACCAGACCGGGGAGCCCGGATCATCGCACGAAACGCGCCGCCCGGCGCGGGGCGCGCCGCGGGCGTCAGCGGTTCGCGGTGGACGGCTGCAGTTCCGTCGACAACATGTCCTCGTAGGTCTCCCGCCTGCGGAACAGCCGGGCCTCGCCGTCCCTGATCATGACCGCTGCGGGGCGCGGCGCGAGGGTGTAGTTGCTGGCCATCGCGAGGCAATAGGCTCCCGACATCGGCAGCGCCAGCAGATCACCCGGCAGCAGCCGCGGCAGATCGATCTCCTCGATCAGCAGATCGCCGGATTCACAGTAGCGCCCGGAGATGGCCACCGTCTCGCGCGGTCCGCCCTCGGCCCGGCTCGCCAGCGCGGCCGAATATCGCGCCCCGTACAGCGACGGCCGAATGTTGTCGGCCATCCCGCCATCGACCGATATGTAGGTCCGGACCCCGGGGATTTCCTTGCGCGCGCCCACCTCGTAGACCGCGACCCCGGCCGGCCCGACGATGCCCCGGCCCGGCTCCACCACCAGCCCCGGCCGCGCGAACCCGTGACGGTCGCAGCCGGCGGCCAGGGCGGCGGCGGCGGTTTCGGCCCAGCGCGCCACCGACACATCCTGCCCGGAGGCGTCGGCGCGCACGCCGAACCCGCCGCCCGGGATGATGACTCGCGGCGCGATCCCGTGGCGGTCCCGCACCTCCGCCGCGAAGTCGAGAAGCGCGGCGATCGTCTGCCCGACCAGTTCCGGGTCGAAAATCTGGGAGCCCACGTGGGCGTGGTATCCCAGCAGATCGAACACCCCGGCCGCGGCCACCGCGTCGGCGGCAACCCGCGCGGCGCCGGTCTCGATCGGAAAACCGAACTTCGAGTCCAGCGCGCCGGTGCGCATCTTGTGATGGGTGCTGGGCGAGAGTCCCGGGTTGAGCCGGATGACCACCGGAATCGGCCCGAAGCCCTCCGCCGCGAGCGCGGTCAGCAGTTCGATCTCGTGGTCGTTGTCGAGCGCGATTGCGCCGATCCCCGCCTGCAACGCCTCCCGCAACTCCGCCTTCAGCTTGTTGTTGCCATGGAAGGTCATCTCCGCGGCGGGGATGCCCGCCCGCAGTCCGGCGTAGAGTTCGCCGCCGCTGACCACGTCGAGCCCGATCCCCTCCTCGTGCAGGATCTGGCCGATGGCGGGTGCGATGTAGGCCTTCGCCGCATAGACGATGCGCGAATCCGGCCACGCCGCGCGGAAGGTCTCGCGGTACATGCGCGCGCGCTGCCGGATGGTCGCTTCGTCGAAAACGTAGAGCGGTGTCCCGAACTCCGACGCCAGCGCGGACAGCGGGATGCCGCCGACCGCAATACGCCCGTCATCGAGCCGTTCGGTGGTGACTGGCCAGGACATGCAGCGGACTCCCTCGATCCCGCCCGAGCGCTCCGGACCGGGTGGCTGGGAAGTGTACGTACACTCCCCGGGGCTGGCAACCGATGCGCCCTCCGGTCTCTCCCGGGGTCGATGGCCGGCAGCCGCCGGGAGACTATACTCGCATGTACGGAGCGCGCCGGGCATGCTCCCTCGTTCCAGCCGAGGTCCACCCCGCCGATGGTCAACCCCACGATCCTGACCGTCTCCGATCTCGAAAAGTCCTACGGTTCGGAGCAGATCTTCTCCGGCGTCTCCTTCCAGCTCGCCGAGCGGGAGCACGCCGCCATCGTCGGCGTCAATGGCGCGGGCAAATCCACCCTGATGAAGATCATCGCCGGTGCGGAGGAGCCCCGCTCGGGCGTGGTGGCGCTCGCCCCGGGCGCTCGCGTCACTTACCTTCCCCAGGAGACCCGGTTCTCCAGCGACCGCACCCTGCGCGAGGAGGCGCGGCTCGCCTTCGCCGACGCCCTTGCCGCCGCCGACCGCATGCGCCAGATAGAGCGCCTGATGGCCGAAGCATCCGGCAGCGACCTCGACGACCTGCTGCACGAGTACGACCGGCTCGGCGGCAGCTTCGAGACCGCCGGCGGCTCCGAGGTCGACCACCGCC
>JBJTKE010000522.1:0-2675 GCA_046096285.1 Chloroflexota bacterium | reverse complement strand
CTCCGTCATATCGTCGAGAATCCGTCGCTGCTCGCCGACTGGCGGCGGTTGCTCTCGCTCGAGTACCTGAATCCGGCGATGATGATCGGCGCAGCGCTGCTCGTCTTCCCGAAACTCGCGCTCGGTCTGTCCGGGTTCGAGACCGGCGTGGTGGTCATGCCGCTGGTAAAGGGCGACCCGGGTGACACCGCCGCCAACCCCGCCGGGCGCATCCGCAACACCCGCAAACTGCTCACCACCGCCGCCCTCATCATGAGCGTGATGCTCATCTGCTCCAGCATGGTGACCACGCTGCTGATTCCCGCCCCGCTGTTCCAGCCGGGCGGCGAGGCCTCCGGCCGCGCGCTTGCCTACCTCGCGCACGAGCAACTCGGGGACCTGTTCGGCACGCTCTACGACATCAGCACGATCCTGATCCTCTGGTTTGCCGGGGCCTCCGCGATGGCCGGGCTGCTCAACCTCGTGCCGCGCGATCTCCCGCGGTACGGCATGGCCCCGGACTGGACCCGCGCCACCCGCCCGCTGGTGCTGGTGTTCACGGCGGTCTGTTTCATCGTGACCATCGTCTTCCGGGCCGACGTGCTTTCGCAGGCGGGCGCCTACGCGACCGGCGTGCTCGCCCTGATCACCTCGGCAACCGTCGCGGTCACGCTTTCGGCCCACCGCCGCGGCGAGCATCGCGCCACCATCTGGTACGGCATCGTCAGCCTGATCTTCATCTACACCACCGTGGTCACGGTGCGGACCAACCCCTCGGGCATCAAGATCGCCGGGCTGTTCATCGCCTCGATCGTCATCCTCTCGCTGGTTTCCCGGGTGATGCGCTCCACTGAACTGCGGACGACCGAGGTCATGTTCGACGACGACGCCCAGCGCTTCATCGACGCCGCGGGCCAGTCCGGGCCGGTTCGGCTGATCGCCAACCACCCGGATGATCGCACCAGCCGCGAGTACCTGCTGAAGGAGCGGGAGGAGCGCGAGGCCAGCCACATTCCCGCCGGCGACCCCGTGCTCTTCCTCGAGGTGACGGTGCGGGACGCCTCGGAGTTCACCGCGACCGTGATGGTCGACGGCGAGGAAATCGAGGGCTTCCGGGTGCTGAAGGCGGAGGCATCGTCGGTGCCGAACGCGATTGCGGCCGTGCTGCTGGCCATTCGCGACCGCACCGGCAAGCGGCCGCACGCCTATTTCGGCTGGACCGCGGGCAACCCGCTCAAGTACCTCACCCGCTTCGTGCTCTTCGGCGAGGGCGACATTGCCCCCGTCACCCGCGAGGTGCTGCGCCAGGCCGAACCGGACCCCGGCAAGCGCCCGGCGGTCCACGTCGGCTAGCGGCCCGTCAGGACGTCACCTGCGATTCGACGAACGCCAGGGTTTCCTGGAGTTCCTCGAGTTTCTCGCGGGCGAAGGCGCCGATGTCATTCATCCGGGTGAAGGGCAACTCGCTGGCGATGCGGACCTGGATGCCGCCCTCGGTGTCATCCCACAGCGCCTGCTGGTTCGGCGCGAGCATGCCGCGGTTGACCGAGGGCAGGGTCATGCGGACCAACCGCTCCAGCGCGCGGCGGCGAAAATCGTTCTCCTCGTCCGCATAGAGGCCGGGGGAGGCGCCCCAGACCTCGACCCCGAACCCGTCCTGCCCGACGCGCACGTCGACGTGACCCGCCTCGTCATCGGCGGCAATGGTCCATCGGCCCCGTTCGTCGATGGTGCCGTAGGCGTAAAAGCCCGCGGCGGCCAGCACCGCGCGTACCGGGTCGAGCACGGCGCGGTGCACCGGGATGTCGGCCGGGTCGCCGTCGTCGTAAGTTGCGCTGGTTGCCGGGTCTTCGAAGTCGTCCACGCCGCCGCCGCTCCGTTCCGCAGATGCCTGCGCCAGCGGAAACCTAGCATCCGGGAGCGGGTTCGCGCAGGCGAGGCTTCAGGCGCAGAACCGCGCGGCGGTTTCGTCGAGCGCCCGCAGGGCCAGTTCCGTGCTCGCCAGGTCAACCCATTCCTCGTCGGCATGGGCGCCCGCGCCGTCGGGTCCAAAAATCACGGTGGGGATTCCCGCGGCGGCAAGCAGGGCGGAATCCATCCAGCCGAACGCCCCGGTCATGGCTGGCGCGCGGCCGGCGGCGTCCGAGACGGCTGCGGACACAAGCCGGACGAAGGGGTGGTCCGGCGCGATCTCGAAGGGCTGACGGGTGACTCCCATGGTCAGCGAAGCCGGGAACTCGGGGCCGCCCCGGCCCGCCGCTTGCCGGAGCGCGCGGCACTCGGCCTCGCCCTGTGCGTCGCTCTCTCCCGGCACCGTGCGGCGCTCGACGGCGAGCGTGCAGCGGCCGGGATAGGTGGAGAGTTCGCTGCCGCCGGAGATGAGCGAGGCGTGCACGGATGGCGTGCCCAGCAGCGGATGGGCGGCCCGCCGTTCGAGACTCTCCTGCAGGTCGGAAATGCCGCAGAGCACCGGACCCATCGCGGCGATGGCGTCCACGCCCTCCTCCGGGAGGGAACCATGAGCCGCCACCCCGTGCGTCCCGATCTCGAGCCAGGCGAAGCCCTTGTGGGCGATGCAGAGATCGAGACCGGTCGGTTCGGTGACAATGGCCGCATCCGCGCTCACCCGGCCTGCGATGTGCGCCGTGCCGATGCTGGCGTACTCCTCGTCGCAGACGAACGCGAGGATCAGGTCG
>JBJTKE010000521.1:0-4730 GCA_046096285.1 Chloroflexota bacterium | reverse complement strand
CCGCTGACCGGCCGGTCAGCGGCCCGGGTCGCTGCGCTGGTTGTACCGGATGCGTCCGAGCCGTTCGGCCAGCCAGATCCAGCGCCGCGCGATCTCCGGGTCGGGGTGCCCCGCGCCATCGAGCGCGTCACCGAGCATGGCCTTCAGCGCGGACTCCGCGAGCGGCCGGGGCCCGTCCACCGCGCCCACGATGGCGAGGTAGCGATCGGCCGCCGCCGCGCCGCCGAGGCGCGGGGCGATTTCCTCGGCGATGAAGGTCTCCCAGCGCAGGGCGGGGTTCCAGCCGAACCGGGAGAAGGCGAGGTAGCTGAACTCCACGGTTGGCACGTAGGGGGAAGGCTCGCCCCAGACGGTGAGGCCCCGGATGCCGGTCTCGTTCGCCTTCCAGCACAACTCGGCGAAGTCCCGCCCGTTGAAGCGATAGCGTTCGGTGCGCTCGTCGCCGTTCCACTGGCAGGCGAACTGGGCGCGGAACACGTTGGTGCGCGTCGGCAGCCCCGCCACGATCTCCGGAGTGAGTTCCCGGCGGACCTTGTTCCAGTAGGTGCGGTTCAGCGTGTGCTGGTAGATGCCGCCAGCGGGCAACTCGCGCAGCGGGGCGTGAGCCTCGGTGTCGAGCATGTTGTCCCATTGCAGTTCGGAATAGAGCCACAGGTCCGCGCGCCGGCTGGTGGCTGCCTCGAACAGGCGGGGGTAGAAATCGGCCATGTCGGCGTGAGACCACGACTCGGCGTAGCCCTGCCGGCGGGCGCTGTCCTCGCGGGCGGCGCGGCGTGCGGCGCAGTCGGCGCAGCCGCAGACGCCGTAGTCTCCGCTCTCGATGTTGATGCCGCCGATCTCCAGGGTCTCCGCGAGCCAGGCGATGCCCTCGGCCATCCAGTCCTGGTTGGCCCGCTTCGACGGGCAGGCGGACAGGGTGTAGTCGCCGATGGGAAAGTGGAGCGGGAAGCCGAGGTCCTGAATCTGGAATCCCGCCGGGCGCTCCATATCCGCGGCGAGTTCCGGGTGCTTCCGCAGCCACGTCGCGAGGTTGTAGGGGTGGTCGAGTTCCCAGACCACGCCGCCGTAGGCGCCGATCGCCACCCCGGGCAGGATGCGCACGCCCCGCTCGGTGGCATAGCGGCACAGTTCCTGGGCGGCCTCCACGCCGCCATGCGAGCGGCGGAACAGCCCGTAAATCACGACCGCCGCGATGCGATGCCTGCTCATGAAGTCGACGCAGCGCTTGTAGTCGCGGAGGAAGCCGTCCTCGGGTTTGGAGTAGGGGTGGGTGACGCCGATTTCCTGGACCCCGATCTGCTCGAGGTCCCAGTTGGTCGAGTGGTCCCAGTTCCAGAAAGTCCGGTAGGGCAGGCCGGGGGCTTGCTCGTCCACGCCGGGCAGGACCTCCACCTCGGAGCCGCCGCGCGCGGAATCGCGGCCGACCAGTTCCTCCACGCCGTAGATGACGCCCGAGAACGGCCCGCCCTGCACCGAGATCGCCGGTGCGCCGTCGCCCTGCGAGGACGCGATGCGGAATCCGCCCTCCCGCAGCGAGGGGTCCTCCGACAGCGTGATGGAGGGAACGCCCGCCGGCACGGCCCCGGGCGCGGCATCGAACCATTCGAGCGATTGCCACTCCGCGCGCAACCGGCGGGCGGCATGGGGATGCCGGTCGCCGCCGATCAGGCCGACGCTCCCCGAGAGGGAAACGGTGTCTCCGGTCGCGCTCATGTCGTGGGTCCTCCTGTTCCCTTCAGAATCCCGGGCCCGGCCCGCCGGCGTAGGCGGAGAGGCCCCAGAGATCACGCCAGATGTGGCCTGGCGTCGCCCCTGGCGGGGTGACCTCCACGTGGCGGTTGATCCAGGCGCTGTCCATGCCGAGTTCGCTCGCCGGGCCGATGTCGTACTTAAAGCCGAACGCGACGTGCAGGATTTCCCGCGGCGGCGCCCCCACCACTTCGAGCAGGCGGTGGAAGTTGTTGAGCGAGGGCTTGTAGGAGCCGCAATCCTCGGCGGTGACGACGCCCTCGAATGGCACGCCGATGTGCCCGAGCGAGTGGGCGATGATGTCGCGGTCGGTGTTGGACAGGATGTAGAGCTTCATCCCTGCCTCCCGGACCTGCATGAGCGCGGGCCGGGTGTCGGGGAATGGCTGCCACGAGCGCATGGATCGGACGAGATCGGGGCCGTAGTGTTCCTGCCACGGGTAGCCGCGTTCGGCCATCCAGGCCTTCAGCGACTCGGCGAGGGCCTGCTTGTAGGTGACGTACTGCCCCTGGATGAGGCCGAACTGGATCGCCTCCCAGCGCCGGCGAAGGGCATCGCCGTTTTCACCGGCCGGGTCTCCGTGGCGCAGCGCAAGGTCGTACAGGAAGTTGGCGAGGCCGCCCTCCCAGTCGATGAGGGTTCCGTAGCAATCGAAGGTGGCGATCGGGAGGTGGTCGGTCACGGTGAGCGGTCCTTGCCGGGTGTGCGGCGCGATCCTGCGCCCTGTCGGTACGGGAGTGTGGAGAATGGGACGATTCGGGGACGCACCTGCTAGCGGAGACTCTTCATGCAGGCCTCGATGCGGTCGAGCGCCTTCCGCAGGTTCTCGTCGGAGTTGGCGTAGGAAAGCCGGAGGTAGCCCTCGCCCTGGGCGCCGAAGGAGGTGCCGGCGATGGCCGCCACGCCGAAGTCGTCGAGCAGCCGGTCCGCGAAGGCCTTGCTGGAGAGTCCGCTGGCCGAGATGTTCGGGAAGGCATAGAAGGCGCCCTTCGGCATCCGGCAGGTGATGCCGGGGATCGCGTTCAGGCCGTCCACGATCAGGGAGCGCCGGGCGCGGAAGGCCTCGATCATGGCCTGCACGTCATCCTGGGGGCCGGTGAGCGCCTCGAGGCCGGCACGCTGGACGGCGGACGAGGTGCAGGAGACCGAGTTCACCATCAGGCGGTTGATCGACGGGGCGAGGTCGAGCGGCATCACGCCGTAGCCGAGGCGCCAGCCGGTCATCGCGTAGGTCTTGGAGAAGCCGTCGAGGATGACGGTCCGCTCGGCCATGCCCGGCTGGGCGGCGACCGAGTAATGCTCGCCCTCGTAGAGGATTTCGGCGTAGATCTCGTCCGAGAGGACGATCAGGTCGTGCTTGACGGCGAGGCGCGCGATCTCCTCGATGTCCCGCCCCGAAAGCACGCCGCCGGTCGGATTGGCCGGAGTGTTGATGATGAGCAGCCTGGTCTTCGGGGTGATCAGGCTCGCGAGTTCATCGACGTCGAGGCGGAAGTCGTTTTGCTCCCGGATCGGCAGCGGCACCGCCCTCGCGCCGGAAAAGTCGATCATGCTCTTGTAGATGGGGAAGCCGGGGTCGGGGAAGATCGCCTCGTCGCCGGCCTGGAGGAGGGCCAGCATCACGAAGAACATCACCGGCTTGCCGCCGGGGGTGACGATGACGTTGTCCGGCCCGTAGTTGGTGCCCCGGCGGTTGATGTACTCCGCGATGGCGGCGCGCAGGTCCGGTTGGCCGGCGGAGGGTCCGTAGTGGCTACAGCCGTTGCGGAGGGCGTCCGCGCCGGCGTCGACGATGTTGGCCGGCGTGTCGAAGTCCGGTTCGCCGATTTCGAGGTGAACGACCTCGATGCCTTTGGCCTCGAGCGCGCGGGCGCGGACGAGCACTTCGAAGGCGGTCTCGGTGCCAAGACGGCTCATGCGGTCGGCGAACTTCATGGGGCTCCCTCGGTGATGGCGCGCGGCTGGTTCGGCCGGGAAGCATAGCGAACGTAGGGCGGCGCCGGAAGGCCATATTCCGGCGAAACCCGCTGCTGCCGTATGATTGTGCGGTAGAACAGGGCCCGACCGGGCCGGGCAGCGGCGCGATGGCCTCCTGGCAGGCGCCGGTGGACACGGTTCGCCGTCACAGGCCGCTCCGGCGCATCCGGAGCCGGCAGGAGAATGGGTATGTCGACGAATCAGCCGGGAATGGCCGGCGGCCAGGGCATCAATCTCTCGTCCGGAGCCGCGCAGGGGCCGGTGGACATCGCGTCGGTCACGGTGCGGCTCAGCCCGAAGGACCAGGTGGTGATCGCGAAGGCGCCGTTGCTGCCGCGGACGCAACTGACCGGCGCCGAGGGCGACATCCGGGTTGCGGCGATGATCCCGCCGGGCCACAAGCTCGCCGTGCGCCCGATCCCGAGGGGCGAGCCGGTCCGCAAGTACGGGCAGATCATCGGCTTCGCGACGCAGGACATCGAGGTGGGGCAGCATGTCCACAGCCACAACCTGGCGGTCGGGCAGGACAACCTCGAACTCGACTATGCGATCGGCAGCGAGTACGCCCCGGTGACGTTCGTTCCCGATGCCCAGCGCCGCACCTTCAAGGGATTCCGCCGCAAGGACGGCCGGGTTGGCACGCGCAACTTTGTCGGCGTGCTGGCGACGGTGAACTGCTCGTCCTCGGCGGTCCGCCGCGTGGCGGAGTACTTCGAGGACCACCCGGAGATCATGGCGCAGTATCCCAACGTGGATGCGGTGATCCCGTTTCCCACGAAGGGCGGCTGCGGCGCCCACTACGGCTCCAGCGACCTCGGCGTGCTGCAGCGGACGATGAAGGGCATCGTCGACCATCCCAACGTGGCCGGCTATGTGGTGATGTCGCTCGGCTGCGAGGTCAACCAGCCCGAGGACATGATCGACGCCACCCGGATGGGCGGCGACGACAAGCCGCTCGTGCTGACCATCCAGCAGGACGGCGGGTTCGCGAAGACGGTGGAGGC
>JBJTKE010000520.1:0-3227 GCA_046096285.1 Chloroflexota bacterium | reverse complement strand
GCTCGATCCGCTGGGGGAGGCTCCGCTGGGCGATCTCGCCACTGCGCCGGTGCTGGCCTCCCACCACGAGGTGGATGGCGCGGCCTGCGGGGCCGGCGCGCTGGCCGCGGCCCTGCCCGAGGCGCGGCGGCTGGCCCGGCTGATCCTCGACGGCGGCGCGCCGGGCGGCTCCCTCTTCGCGCCCGGCGACCCGGGGGCCACGACCGCCGAGGGGGTGCGGCTGCGGGAAGGTCCCGGGCTGGCCTTCGCGGCGCTGGCCACGGTGGCCGAGGCGGAGCACCTGGTGGTGCAGCGCGGGCCGGAGACCGCCGACGGCCTGGCGTGGTACGCGGTGCAGGGCCCTACGCTCGCGGGCTGGATGGCGGCGGAGTACCTGGCGGCCGCCGGGCCGGGCGACGCCGGCCTCGCGATTGGCGGCATGACCGGCGACCTTCCCGGCGACGGGGCGCCCGTCGCGGCTGGCGCGGCTGGCGCGGACACGATGGCCGGCGCGGGCGGCGCGGCCGCGGCTCCCGGCGGGTCCAACCCCGCAACGGATGCGGGACGGCCGCCGAAGCCAGGCCCGGGCGGCAGCGCCCGGTTCGCCACCGGAGCGGCGGCGGAGGTGGCGGAAGCCGAACTGAACCTGCGGGACGCCCCGGGCGGGGCGGTCCTGGCGGTGCTGCCGCCCGGGGCGCGGGTGACGATCGCGGGGGCGCCCGCCGCCCACGATGGCGGCGCGTGGTTCCCGGTGGAGACGGCGGACGGCCTCGCCGGCTGGGTGAGCGCGGCCTACCTGCGGCCGAGGTAGAAGGGGTATCGGGGATCGGGTGTCGGGTATCGGGTGTTGGGTGTTGGGTATCGGGTGTTGGGTATCGGGTGTTGGGTGTTGGGTATCGGGTATCGGGTATCGGGTGTCGGGTGTCGGGTGTTGGGCGTTGGGTACCGGGTGTTGGGCAATTGGTGTCGGGCATTGGATAAGGGGCATCGGGCACCGGGTATGGGGTTCCCCGGGGGTTCGGGGGTGGAAGCGCCGAGCCCGGGAGCGGGCGCGGCCCCGACTACCCCACCTAACCGGCTTGCGGCTGGGGATGCCCGCGCCGTCGCATCGCCCAAGGCTTCGGATGGGGCGAGACCTTGCCTCCCACCCACAGCACACCGCCGCTGGGCCTTCGGCTCGATCGATCGTCCCAACGGCCTCCCGGTTCGCATTCCCCGATGCTCAGTACCCGGTACCCGTTGCCCAAGGCCCGGCACCAAATACCCGATACCCGGTACCTGGCAGCCGTAGCCTGAAGCCCGGTACCCGATACCCCCGCCGCGCCTACACCCGGCCAGCCGCCAGGGCGTCGCGGAAGCGGGCGGCCCATTCGTCGGTGGTGTCGTCCGCGAGGCGCACGGTGCGGGGTTGGCCGATGACCAGATCGGCCGGGGCCGCGATGCCGAGGAACTCCAGCATCCGGCGGGTCGTTGGCTCGTAGTCGCGGACGAACTGCTCGTAGACGACGTGCATCGGCGCGATGCCGCCCTCGCGGAAGTAGGCCTCCGTGGCGGCGTCCTCCTCGAGGATCGAGCGGTAGAGGGCGGCGATGCCCTGCTCGTCGTACGCGGGGGTCTTGCCGGTCTCGCGGACGCCCTTGACGAACTGGCGGCGGCCCTGCCCGGTGCGGCCGGCGCGGGCCGGTTCCTGGCCCCAGATGCCGGTCTCCTTGGCCTTCCAGTAGGAGATCGCCTGGCGCACCGTGTCGTCGCGGGTGATCCACAGGTAGTGCAGATTGGGGAACAGGCGGTCAAGGATCTCCGGCAGCGGCAGATCGCGGTAGACCGCCTCCTGCCGGGCCACCCGTTCGAGGTTCCGCAGGTGGCCGTAGAGCAGTTTCGCGCCGAACACCCCGTTGCCGGTCGAGCGCTCCGCCATCAGCCGGTTCACGAAGGCCTGCAGCGTGGGGGTCTCCCACTTGCGGGCCCAGAAGGCCATCTTGTGGCCGAAATGCTCGCGCGGATCCCCGGCCAGATCGGTGCTGTTCAGTGCCTGCCCGAGCAGGGTGCTGCCGCTGCGCGGGGTGGCGAGCACGAGGTAGGTGATGGCGGGCGCGGAGTCGGTCTCTGGCATGGTCTGGGGCGATCCTCGGCTGGTGGCTGGTGGCTGGTGGTTGGCGGGGTCCGTTCCGGGCGGAAAGGGTGGCCCCCGGCGGCGGCGGCTGTCAACCGCGGCTGCGCCGCGGGTGGCGGCGCGGGTCAGGCCCGGGCTGCCGGTTGGGGTCGTGCACCGGCCGGCGCCCGCGCACGGCGCCCTGCCGCTGGCGGCGAGGCAGGCGGCTCGATCGCCTGCTCGCGCCGATTCCGGCTTGCGGCTCTCTGCCCCGAGGGGACCGGGCTCATGGCCCCCACCCCGCCGGATTCGGAATCGCCCGCCCCGCACTTCTGGAAACGCTCGCCCGCCATGCGCGGAACCACCGCGTTTCGCCCCACCGCCACGTGAAGCCCCTCTCTCTCGCACTGGGAGAGGGGTTGTCGTGACGGGCGGATGCAGGGGCCAGACGGCAGAGTCAAACCTGCCCGGGGAACCGAGCGCGACGGAAGGCTCAGTCCTGGTCCAGCATCTGGTGGGCGAACCCGGTCAGCCGCTCCGGGGCGATCGTCACGATCACCCGTTGCTCCGGCCTTACAAGACAGGATAACTGATGGCATCCGCGTTTAGAGCGGAATACTCTGGCTGGCTAGCCGAGATGCAGGATGTAAACTCCCAAGGTAAAACTCAGGTCTTGAGGGCAAATCGTCCTAGGAGAAACCAGCCACCAGATACTAAGATTTCAGTGTGCGCGCCAATGACCATGACTAGGTGTGATTCGAAGCAGCACGGGAGAGGCCCCTTGGAGAAACAGACATACCTGTGGCAGACAAACGGTCAGCAGATCGAGGGGGATCGATTGATTTCCCGGAGGCCCATTCGGACCCTCAGTTTGTTTACCGGTGCAGGTGGACTGGACATTGGATTTCACGAAGCGGGTTTTCAAGTTGTCGCGATGGTGGAGATTGAGAAATCGTACTGCGCTAGTCTGGAGGCCAATGTTGGCAGTGGAAAATTCTTTGGAGAGGACGCCGATGTCTTATGTCAGGACGTCCGAACGTTCGATCCAGCGCCTTACACGGACATGGGAATCGAGTGTGTGATCGGCGGCCCCCCCTGTCAGACATTTTCCGCCGCGGGGCGGCGCTCAGGTGGTGTGTTGGGCCTGCTCGACGAT
>JBJTKE010000519.1:0-2861 GCA_046096285.1 Chloroflexota bacterium | reverse complement strand
GACCACCGTCGCCCCCGCCGGGTCCTCCCCCTGCACGGAGTCGACCCACCCCTTGAACAGCCGGTGCAACTCCCCGGTGCCCACGATCGCGCTGGCGGGCGGCTGGAAGCGCGGCGGGTGCAGCACGAACGGCCGCTGCTGCCACCCGCCCAGCCCGCCGTGGTTCCCCACCAGTTCCTCGAACGCCGCCACCTCCCGCGTCTCCGGGTCGAACTCGCTGATCACCACGATGTCCGGGCAGTTCTCGAACCGGGATTCCCGCAGCAGGTGGCGGGCCGCCGTCTCCCCGAACGGGGCCAGCGGATCCTCCCCCTCCACCCGTCCATCCTCCAGGTAATGGATGCCCGCCTTCCCGATCGCCACCGGCCCCGCCGTCCCCGTCTCCACCAGCGCCAGGCTGATTCCCGGATGCTCCACCAGCCGTTTCACCAGCAGCGGGTAGAGCCCGGCCATCTCCTCCAGCGTCAGCCGCTTCGCCTCCCGCGGGAACGAGATCACCCCCAGGTTCCCCGACGCCAGCACCACCGCGTCGCTCTCCGCCGTCGTGTTCTTCGGCCCGGTCACCACCGGGTTCTCCCCGATCGCCGGCTCCCCGTCCCGCGTCCTTCCCCGCACCACCCGCCGCAGCAGCCCCGCCGTCCGGCTGTCGTCCGCCATCGCCTGCCCCACCGCCACGTTGACGTACCCCGCCGTCTCCGCCTCGTCGAGCAGCGCCGTCACCTTTGCCCCCGGCGTCAGCAACTCCCGCACCAGGTCCGCCAGCGACACCCCGTAGCGCTGCAGGAAGGTCGCCCCCATGCTCTGCCCGTGGTCGGAAAGCACCACGATCTCGTAGGGACGCGCCGCCTCGCGGGAAACGTCCTTCAGCCAGCCGAAATCGCGGTCGAGGTTGCGCAGCACGCCCCACACATCGGGCCGGTCGATCCCCGAGTGGTGCGCCACCTCGTCATACCCGAAGAACGTCACATACGCCGACGGCACCCCACGCAGCATGTCCGAGGCCACGATGAACTTGCTCGCCTCCTGCATCAGCGAGGTCGTCCCCGCCCGGGTGAACGCGTACTTCCAGCCGCGGTGCACGCGGGGCAGCACGTTCTGCCGCGCCTGCCGCCAGGCCTGCCAGCGCTCCCGCGCCACGTCGGCCAGCGTGAACACCAGCGCCCGCGTCAGCGTGAAGGGGTTGGCGAAGTAGGCCAGGTAGGCGTTCGACGGCTCCCGCGAGGCGTCCCCGATCGTGCTGTAGGTCAGCAGCGTGTCCGGGGCATCCCCCGAGAAGGCATTCCACCGGCTCGCCCCGCCGTGGATCAGCAGCCCATCCCCGGTCGACAGCCGCCGCTCCAGTTCTCGCGCCGTCGCGATGCTGCTCGACACCATCAGCGTCCCGCTCGGCTTGTCCCACCAGCGGAACGCCGGGATGCCGGTGTTGTCCCCCAGCAGGATCCCGGCCTGGCTCGCCGAGGTCTGCGACGAGAGATCCGGCTCCCACGGGGTCACCGCATACCCCTCCTCCCGGATCCAGCGCGCCAGGTTGGGCAGGTGCCCGGCCGCCAGCGCCTGCCGCAGGATCGGCTCCGACAGCCCGTCGATCTCCAGGAAGATCACCCCCGGCGCCCGCTGCTTCGGCACGTTCCGGTACACGTCCCGCAGCGGCCGCAGCACGTACAGGTCGTACCCGGTCCGGTCGTCCAGCGCGAACAGCAGGCTGATCACCGACATCCCGGCGGTCACCCACACCGACAGCCAGATCGCCGTGCCCAGCCCCTCGATCCGCGCGTGGCCGCCGAACCGGTTGCTGATCGCGATCGCCGCCAGCACCATCAGCCCGGACAGGATGAAGATCAGCACCGGGAACAGCAGCGACGACAACCGCCGCGCCAGCGTGTTCATCGGCCCCCACAGCGCCCACTGCACCGCCGTCAGCGCCGCCGCCGAGAGCGCCGCCGTCTGCCAGCCGTCCATCCGGAACCCGTCCAGCACCCGGTCGGCCGCCAGCAGCGTGCCCGCCATCAGCGCCACGTTGACGACGAACCAGCCGGCCAGCCGCAGCCACCGCATCGACCATCCTCCCACCCGCTGACTCGCTCATGCTCGCGCCCACGCCTTCGCGCTCATGCGGCCAGGCTCCCGCGCGCACGCGCATTTTCGCCGGTTTCGGCGGCCGCGGCGGCTAGGGCCCGTCCGGGAGTCCGAGCGCCTCCCGCGGGGCCAGCGCCCGGCCCTCGGCCAGCCAGGCGGCCACCGCGCCCGGCCCGGCATCGGTTCGCAGTTGCCGCTCGGCCGCCACCCGGGCGGCCCGCTCGTCCAGCGGCAGCACCAGGTCGCGCTCCTCCCGGTAGCGCTCCCCGGCCCCCAGCAGCAGCGCCGCCCGCCGGTGATCCCCGGCCGCCACCGCGATCTCCGCCAGCCCCTGCCAGGAGCGCAGCACCGCCCACGGGTCGGCGGCCGGAGCGCCGGCGAGGTCCTCCGCGATCACCTCCCGGTGCAGGGCCGCGGCGCGCTCCCACGCCCCGCACTGGAACAGGGCGTCGGTCAGGTTGTTGCGGGCGGTCGCCATGCCCCAGCGGAAGCAGTGCCGCCGCCACACCGTCAGCGCCTCCTCGAACGGGGCGATCGCGCCGGCCGCGTCGCCGTCGTTTTCCCGCGCCACCCCCAGCCGGTTCGCCGCCAGCCCGCGCCAGCGCGAGGCCGGCGGTCCCGCCGCCAGCAGCGCCGCCTCCTCCGCCGCCGCGATCGCCTCGCCGCGCCGCCGCTGCGCGCTCAGGCAGAAGCTCACCACCGTCATCGCCAGCGGCGCCAGGTCGGGCTCCACCGCGGCGGCATTGGCCAGGCCCTGCCGCGCCAGCGTCTCGCCCGCCTCCCCC
>JBJTKE010000518.1:0-6270 GCA_046096285.1 Chloroflexota bacterium | reverse complement strand
GTCAACCGGCACCCCGCGAACGGCTTCGCGGATCTGCTGGACGCGGCGCCGGCGATCCGCACCCCGGCCGGCCTCGGCCGCCGCCGTCGGCCTGGCACGCGGCATGCAACAGGCGGGCAAGGGGTACGACAACCCGCGCTGCCACGCGGCGCTGCGACAGCGGCGGATCGGGGACCGGTTCGGCCGGAACGGGGTGGGACCGCGGGACCGGCTCGGCCGTCATCGCTGGCTGGTGGACCGGAGGGCGGCCAATTCCGGAAAGCAGCAGCGGCTGGCGGTGCGGCACGAGCGGCGAGCGGCGAGCGGTGACATTTCAGGGCTTCGTCACCCTTGGCTGCTGCGTGCAGGGGCTGTATCGTCTTCCCAGATCGGACGGGGTGTGAAACCCACTCCCGGCCCACGAGTTCACGAGTCCATGAGCCCTCAAGCCCACACGTCCACACTCCCCTGGATGCCGCCATGCCCACCACCATCGGAATCGGCCGCGCCACGCTCTATTTTGAGGACACCTTCAGCCTGAAGGACAAGCGGCACTCGATGCGGTCCGTGATCCAGCAGGTCCGCAACCGCTTCAACGCGGCGATCGCCGAGACCGGCGACCTCGACGACCTGCGCGCAGGATCGCTCACCTTCGCCGTCGTCTCCAACAGCGCGCCTCACGCCGACGAGATGCTGCAAAAGATCATCGGCTTCATCGAGACGCGGGTCGAACTCGGCGTGCTCGGCGAGGTGGAGACGGAGTTGATCCCGATCGGGGGGTGACCCCCGGCGCGGCGCCCGGACCGGCGCGCAAGCCGACCCCGCGCCCCGCTCCGATGCCCGATGCCCGATACTCCCGCCATGCGCGCGGACGCACATGCGGGAGGAGCCAGGGGCGCCATGTCCGACTTGCCGGTTTCACGGTTGTTGGCCGAGGCGATGGCCTCGGCCCGGTACGACGATCTGCCGCCCGACATCGTGGATCACGCCCGGCGATCCGTGCTGGACTGGGCGGGCTCCGCGCTCGCCGGGGCGTTCGAGCCGCCGGCGGCGATGACCCGGGAGTTCGTCGCCGGGTTCGGCGAATCCTCGCAGGCGACCATGTTCCCGGACCAGCGGGCCTCGGCGGCGGGGGCGGCGCTCGCCAACGGGGTCGCCACCCACATCCTCGAGTATGACGACGTGCACAAGGGCTCGACCCTCCACGCCGCCGCGCCGGTGATCCCGGCCGCGCTCGCGGTGGCGGAGCGGGAGCACGCCAGCGGCGAGGCCTTCCTGCTGGCGGTCGTGCTGGGCTACGACGCCGCGCTGCGCGTCGGGGAGGCGGTCAACCCCAGCCACTACCGCTACTTCCACCCGACCGGCACCGCCGCCACCTTCGGCGCGGCCGTCGCCGCCGGATCGCTGCTCGGGCTGGACGCCGCGCGGATGCTCGACGCCCTCGGCACGGCCGGCACGAGCGCCGCCGGGCTCTGGGAGTTCAACGCCGACGGCGCGATGAGCAAGCACCTCCACCCCGGCAAGGCCGCCTTCAACGGCGTGCTGGCCGCCGACCTCGCGGCGAAGGGGTTCACCGGCGCCAGCCGCATCCTCGAGGGCAGGCGCGGCTTCTTCGCGGCGATGAGCCAGCACGCCGACCCCTCGCGCATCACCGACGGCCTCGGGACCCGCTGGAAGATCGCCGAGAACTGCTACAAGCTCCACTCCTGCTGCGGCCACACCCACACCGCGGCGGACGCCGCTCTCGACCTGCGCGAGGCCCTCGGGCCCGCGCCCGCGGACGCCGTCGCCGCGATCCGCATCGACCACTATGGGCCGGGGTACGAGATCGTGAAGGAGATGAACCCCCGCACCCCCTACCAGGCCAAGTTCAGCATCGCCTATGTGACCGCCGCGGCGCTCGCGGAGGGCGCGGCCGGGCTGCCGCAGTTCAGCGAGGAGCGGTTCAGCCCGGACGGGACCATCGACCCGGCCATCGCGCGGCTGCTGGCCCGCACTACCGTCGCCGTGAACGACGAACTCACCGCCATGTACCCCGGGGCCTGGCCGGCCCGGCTGGTCATCGAAACCACCGACGGCCGCACCCTGCGCGGCGGCGGCGACTTCCCTCGCGGCAACCCGGAAGCCCCGGCCAGCACGGAGACGCTGGCGGCCAAGGCCCGGTCGCTGATCGCCCCGCGCTACGGGGAGGCGGCGGCGGACCGGATCATCGCCGGCATCGCCGCGCTGGAGAGGGTTCCCGACATGGCCGCGCTCTCGTGGCGGTGACGCCGCCGCCCGTCGCCCGCCATCCGTCGCCGGTCATCCACGAGGACGCCGCCATGACCCGCCCCGATCTCGATGCCCTCCGTGCCGACGTCCGCGCGCTGTGCGCCCGGTTCCCGGATGCCTACTGGCGGGACCTCGACGAGCGGCGCGAGCACCCGGCGGCCTTCGTGCAGGCGATGACGCAGGCGGGATTCCTCGCCGCGCTGGTGCCCGCCGAGTACGGCGGCGGCGGCATGGGCGTCACCGAGGCCAGCGTGATCCTCGAGGAGGTCAACCGCTCCGGCGGCCACTCCGCCGCCTGCCACGCGCAGATGTACGTGATGCGCGCACTGGTCCGGCACGCGAGCGCGGAGCAGAAGGCCCGCTGGCTGCCCGCCATCGCCCGCGGCGATCTGCGGCTGCAGGCCTTTTCGATCACCGAGGCCGAGGCCGGGTCGGACACGACCGCCATCCAGACCCGCGCCGTGCGCGACGCGGAGACCGGCGGCTGGATCATCGACGGCCGGAAGAACTGGACCAGCAGGCTGATGACCAGCGATCTCGCGCTGATCCTGGCGCGCACCACCCCCCGCGAGGACCTGGCGGACCGCACCCGCGGGCTGTCGCTCTTCCTGGTGGATCTGCGGGAGGCGCGGGAGAGCGGCGAGGTGGCGATCTCCCCGGTGCGGACGATGTTCAACTACGAGACCTTCGAGGTCGAGTACCGGGGGTTGCGGGTTCCCGCCGACGGGCTGATCGGCGAGGAGGGCATGGGCTTCCGCTACGTGATCGACGGCTGGAACGCCGAGCGCATCCTGCTGGCCGCCGAGGCCATCGGCGACGGCTACTGGTTCATCGACCGCGCGGTGCGGTACGCCTCGGAGCGGGTCGTC
This sequence comes from Chloroflexota bacterium, assembly GCA_046096285.1. Classification (GTDB taxonomy): domain Bacteria; phylum Chloroflexota; class Chloroflexia; order Thermomicrobiales; family UBA6265; genus CADCWF01. Next base: position 3,151 of record JBJTKE010000518.1, on the reverse strand, counting down.
TTCGGCAGGCCGATCGGGGCCAACCAGGGGGTGCAGTTCCCGCTGGCGAAGGCCTACGCCCACATCGTCGCCGCCGACGCCGTGCGCTGGGAGGCGGCCGGCAAGTTCGACGCCGGGCTCTCCTGCGGGGCGGAGGCGAACATGGCGAAACTGCTGGCCAGCGACGCCAGCTGGGAAGCGGCCAACATCTGCCTGGACACCCACGGCGGCAACGGGTTCGTCGCCAGCCACGACGTCGAGCGCAAGTTCCGCGAAACCCGGCTCTACCAGGTTGCGCCGGTGAACAACAACCTGATCCTCGCCTATCTCGGGCAGCACGTGCTGGGGTTGCCGCGGTCCTACTGACCGGGCTCCGGCCTGCGCGGCGCGGCCATCCCCCATTCGCGCTAGCCCCTTTTCCCCACCCGAAACTGGTTCATTTCCGTCTCCCCGGGCGCGGCCCGACATGGTGTCATGGAGCCGTTGGCCGCGCCATTCCGGCGGGCGCGGCGGGGAGACCACGGACATGGACACCAGCGCATTCGACCGCCTCGCCCTGACCTTCGCCCTCGCCCGCCCGGCCACCCGGCGCGGGGCGGCGGGGTGGCTGCTCGCGGGCGCGGCGGCGGCCGCGGCGCTCGCGCGGCCATCGCGGGAGAGCGCGGCGGCCGCCGCCGGGCGGGGCGGCCCCGCCGCCGAGAAGAAGAAAAAGAAGAAGGGCAAGAAGCCGAAGAAGCCCGCGACCACCTGCCGGGCCGGGTTCCGGCAGTGCGGGACCGCCTGCCGCAATCTCGCGTCCGATGCCCGCAACTGCGGGCGGTGCGGGGTGGTGTGCGCGGTCGGGTCGGTGTGCAGCAACGGCGTCTGCTCGCGGGCCAACAGCGCGGGCTGCCCCTCCGGGCAGACGCTCTGCGGCTCGCGCTGCGTGGACACTGCCGCCGACGCCGCCCACTGCGGGGCCTGCGGCACGGCCTGCCCGGCGAACGCGGCCTGCCGCTCGAGCGAGTGCGTCTGCACCGGCGGCGCGACCCGCTGCGGGGCCCGCTGCGCCGACCTGACGAGCGACGCCGCGAACTGCGGCGGTTGCGGCAAGACGTGCGAGAACGGCGCGGCCTGCGTGGACGGCGCGTGCGGCTGCCCGGCGGGCAAGACCGCCTGCGGCAACGCCTGCGTCGACCTCTCGGCAAACGAGGGCCACTGCGGCGCCTGCGGCAACGCCTGCGCCAGCGGCGAGACCTGCCTCGACGGCGCGTGCGCCTGCGCCGAGGCGGGCCGCATCCGCTGCGGGGGCGTCTGCGTCAACCCGAACGGCAACGAGCAGCACTGCGGGGCGTGCGGCAACGCCTGCGGCGCGAACCAGAAGTGCTGCGGCGGAACCTGCACCCGGATCGACACCATCGAGGACTGCGGCTCCTGCGGCAACGCCTGCGTCGCCGGCGCGGGCGCCTTCGCCGACGTGTGCGTGGCCGGCGCCTGCACCGATCCCGACACCAGCGAGGCCCACTGCGGGCAGGCGGGCGTGTCCTGCCAGCAGGGCGAAACCTGCTGCGGCGGGAGTTGCGTCAAGACCGCCAGCGACGCCGCCAATTGCGGCGGCTGCGGCAATGCCTGCGCCGCCAACGAGGTCTGCGGCGGAGGCGACTGCGCCTGCGCCGACGGTTTCACCGCCTGCAACGGGACCTGCCGCAACCTGCAGGACAACGACGCCCACTGCGGCGCCTGCGGCAACGCCTGCCCCGCCGGGCAGGCCTGCTCCGGCGGAACCTGCCAGTGCACCGGGGCCGGGCTGACCACCTGCGGCAACATCTGCGCCGATATCCAGACCGACGCGGGCCACTGCGGCGACTGCGCCACGGCCTGCCCGGACGGCGCGATCTGCCAGTACGGCGCCTGTCTCTGCCCCGGCGCGGGCATGGCCCTCTGCGACGGCGCATGCACCGACACCCGCTCCGACGACGACCACTGCGGCGACTGCGCCACCGCCTGCGACGCCAACGAGGTCTGCACCTCCGGGGCCTGCATCTGCAAGAACCAGATGACGGCCTGCTCCGGGATCTGCAAGGATCTGCAGACCGACGACGCCAACTGCGGCGCCTGCGGCACGGTCTGCCCGAACGGGACGGCCTGCGAGGCCGGAGCCTGCGTCTGCGTCAACGCCGGCGAGGACTACTGCGCGGCCGACCAGACCTGCGCCGACCTGCAGACCGACGAGACCCATTGCGGCGACTGCGCGACGGCCTGCTCCGCCAACGAGATCTGCACCACCGGCAGTTGCACCTGCCCGGTTGCGGCCGGCAAGATCGCGGTCTGCGGCGGCGTCTGCTCCAACCTGCAACTCGACGAGGCCCACTGCGGCGCCTGCGGCAACGCCTGCGCCGCCGGCCTCACCTGCCAGGCGGGCGTCTGCCGCAGCCACCAGTTCCTCTCGCTCTGGGGAGCGGAGGGGGGAGGCACCGGCCAGTTCCGGCGGCCGCACGGCATCGCGGTGGACGGCGCGGGCTTCATGTACGTGGCCGACACCGACAACAACCGCATCCAGAAACTCTCGAAGAGCGGCGCCTATATCTCCCAGGTCGGCGGCTCCGGGACCGGCGACGGCGAGTTCGACAGCCCGCAGGGGGTGGCGGTGGACGGCGACGGCAACCTGTACGTCGCGGACACCGTGAACCACCGCATCCAGAAGTTCAGCGCGGCGGGCGCCCACCTGGCGACCTGGGGCGACACCGACGCCGGCGCGCCCGCGACCGGGGTCGCCACCGGCTTCTTCGAGCCGCGCGCCGTGGCCGTCGGGACGGACGGAAAGCTCTACGTGGCCGACACCAAGAACAACCGCGTCGTGCGGATGGCCACCGACGGCACGAACCGCGAGTTCCTCGCCGCCGGGACCCTCTCCTACCCGAGCGGGGTGGCGGTGGGCGGCGACGGCGCGATCTACGTGGCCGACACCAACCGCCAGTCGGTGCGGAAACTCGATGCCACCGGCGCGCTCGTCGCCACCTGGGGCCGGAACGGGATGATCGCGGGCACGCAGCCCGGCGAGTTCCACAACCCCTACGGCATCGCGGTGGACGGCAATGGCTTCATCTACGTCTCCGACAACATGAACAACCGCATCCAGCGGCTCAACCCGGACGGCAGCGCCGGCGAGATCTGGAACACCCAGACCTTCGAC
>JBJTKE010000517.1:0-1698 GCA_046096285.1 Chloroflexota bacterium | reverse complement strand
CGGCGGCTCCGCGGCCGTTCTCGCCGACACTCCCCAGGACCAGCCCGTGATGGCCGCGCTCCCCGCCGAGCACACCGGCCAGATCACCCGCGACCCCGCCCAGTTCCTGCCGGTCCTCCCGGGCCGCCCCGGCAGCAACTGGGCGAGGTCGAGGTAGATCTGGCCGTTGTGCTCGGCGGGAAGCGCGGCCATCACGGCCTGGTACTGCGGATTGTCGGCGAGAACGGCCGCGGAGCCGCCGGCGAACTGGTCGACCCCTGGGCCTGCGCCGATCAGGAGATTGCCGTCGACCACGCCGAACTCGATAGCCGGCATGCCGGGGCCGGTTTCGATGGTGGAAACGGATCCGCCGGGAACGTCCCGCGTGGCGATGCCCGCGCCGCTGCTCCCACTGGAGCCAGCCGCCAGGGCGGAAATGGACCCGAGGGCGTTCACCACGGTGGCGGGATCTGCGACTCCAGAGGCAAAGAGCGCGCTGATGGCGGCAGGATCGCCGCCGCCGGTGGTGACCCACAGGCCGTACTCGCCGGTCAACTGCTGGAAGAGGTCCGTCTGCAGGTTGAAGCCGAGCATCATGGCGAGGCCCTCGTACTGCTGGGCCACCCACTGCGCGGCGGTCATTGAACCCGCGGGAGTTTCGCCTGCCATCGAACCCATGCCCATGCCAACGCCAATGCCGACTGCGCCGAGGGTTTCGAGCAGGCCGGGGGCGTCCGGAGAGGCGGCCCCGGCGCGGCCGAGGTCGCCTGCGCTGGCGAAGAAGATGGCGTCGGATGGGGCGCTCGCGGCCAGCGAGGACGCGAAGTTGGCGGGGCCTGCCGGGATCGGCGAGCCGTCCGCGTTCATTGCGACGGTCTCGATGCGGTAGCCCGCGGGATCGGCGGCGAGGGTGAAGCCGGAGTACCGCTGGGCGGCGAGGGAGGCGAGCGAGGGATCGACGCCGATCTGGGCGAGCTGGTCCTCGACGCTGTAGCTGCTGGAGTTGACCGCCGCGCCGTTGAAGAACCCGAACGTCAGGAACTCGGCGGGAAGCTCGGCGGCAACCATGTTGAAGCCGTCCGCTTCGGCGATGGAGGGGGCCGAGCCGAGGGCGGTGTCGATCAGCGTCTCGAGGTCCACGGGGGCGGAGGCGATCATGGCGAGGTCGTCGACGCGGGCGACGGCCATGCCGGTGGCGGAGGAGTCATCGGCGGCAGGCGGGGCGTAGGTGATAGGCACGCCCTGGTAGTCGGACTCCTCGACCATCGTGCCGGCGTCGCCGGCCTGACTCCGGACCGCCTCCTGGAGTCCCATGAAGGTGGTGTCCGGGGCGCGGGCATCGATGATGACGCCCCAGCCCTGGCCGGCCGGCGGGAGGGGCGCATCCGTGCCCTCGATCGCGCCAGAAAGCGCGCCCGTGGACCCGGCGGTGGCGGCGAGCGCCTCGAGAGCGGCGGTGGTGACCACGACGGCGGCCTCGCCGCCGAGGAAGGCATCGAGCGGCAGGCCGTCGAGCGCCTCGTCGCGGGCGGCGGTCAACTGGTCGCCGAAGCCGGTGCGATCCAGCAGGTCCATCGCCATTGCCCACTGGGGAGATTCCTCGTCGGTGGGGCAGACGAAGTAGGCGACCGCATCGGCGGGACCGGCAGCGGGGGTGGTGAACGGGGCGGTGGCCGTCGGGGCCGAGACCCCGGGGGCCGGGCGCTGGCCGCCAGACGC
>JBJTKE010000516.1:0-6454 GCA_046096285.1 Chloroflexota bacterium | reverse complement strand
CGCGCCCGCGCCCGCCCCCGCCGGCGACAGGTCCCCGCTCCCCTTGCTGCAGGTCTTCTGGTCGCAGGCCCTCGGGTGCGACACCAGCGCGGTTTCCGCCAGCACCGACCTCTTCGCCGCGGGCGGCGACTCCATGGACGCGGTCTACCTGCAAACCCGGATCGAGGAGTGTTTCGGCATCGTCCTGCCCGACCACGCCGTGTTCGAGGCCCCCACCCCGGGCGAGATGGTGGAACTCATCGCCGAGAATGCCGGCCGCCGCATCACCGGCCGCAAGGTCGATGGGCGACTGATCCGCTTCGCCGGGGGCGATCCCGGAGTGGCTCCCCTGTTCATGGCCATTCCCGGCGGCGTTCCCGCCGCGGGCTGGCTTGCCCGCCATCTCGATGCCCCCCGGGGCATCGCGCTCATCAATGCCCGCCGGTTCCAGGGCAGCGGCCTCGACGAGTACGACGCCTGGCTCGACACCAACGCCGCCGACGGGGTGCGGCACATCCTCGCCATCGACCCGCGAGGCCCCTGGCGCCTGATGGTCGTCTGCGGCCAGTCCATGTACTTCTGGGAGGTCGCCCGCAGGCTCTCCCATCTCGGGTCGGTCTCGCTGTTCATGTTCGATCCCTACTTCGGCCTGCCGGAGATTGGCTCAGCGGACGACGATCCCCTGCCGGCCGCCCCGGACCCCGCCGATCCCGACGCCGTTCCTCGCGGCCTGCTTGCCGCGGACTTCGATCTCACCCTGCTCATCACCCAGCCGTGGTCCCATCGCCCAGTGGCCGAGCGGTTCGCCGCCTTCTCCTCGGGCCCGGTCGATCTCCGCCTCCTCCCGGCCTCCGTCGGCGGCCACGGCATCCACGCCGCCGCCATCTCGCTGGTTGCCGCCGAGTTGCGCATCTGGCTCGCCAGCCGCGACCTCGCCACCGCTGCCGGCTGACCCCGCGGTCCCCCTCAGGTCCGCTCTTCTCACGCGCAGGATGCCCCGCCCCGCCGTCGCGGGGTATCCTCCCGGCAGTCATCGTTTGCACGCCGTGTCCGGATGCCTGCCATGCCCGCCCCCGCGTTCCACAGCCTCCCGAGCGCCATCGCCGCCTGGGCCGCCATCCAGCCGGACTCCCAGGCCGCGCTCTCGCCGCGGGCCCCGGCGCTCACCTGGCGCGAGGTCGACGCCATCGTCGCCAGCATCGCCGCGAGTCTCCGCGGCGCGGGCGTCGGCCCCGAAGACCCGGTGGCCATCCTGCTGCCCCCATCGCGCGATGCCTACCTCCTGACGCTCGCCGTCGCCGCCGCCGCCATCGCCGTGCCGATGGAGGCAGGTTCCCCGCAGGGCGAACTCCAGACCCTCGCCGCCCGCGTCCGCCCTGTCCTCGCCATCGCCGCCCGGGGCGGCGATGGGGAGGACAGGGCGGACGCGGCCCTCGGCTGCCCGGTCGTCGAGGCCCGGCCCGGCCCGGCCCTGCCGCTCGACCCGGACCCCACTCTCGACCGGCGCCCTCGCCCCGGTCCCGCCGACGTGGCGCTCATCGCCTGCACCTATGGCGACCTCGGCGATCCCCGGCTCGTGCCCCTTCGCCACGGCCAGATCGTCGCTGGCGGGTTGCCCCTCGCCCGCGCCCTCGGCATCGGCCCCGCCGACCGCTGGCTCTGCCTCGGCCGCCCGCAGGAGCCCTCGTCGTGGGTTCCCGCGTTCGCCTCCGTTCTCGCGGGCGGCTCGATGGCCTTCCCCTCCTCGCTCGAACCCTCCACCATCGCCTTCTCGGCCATCGATCTCCGGCCCACCTGGACGGTCGCCACCCCCGCCCAGTACGACCAGTTGCTCGCCGTTCTCGACGGCACATCGCAGGAATCCCCCTTCCGCCTGCTCGTCAGTTCCGGCTACCGCCTCGACCCCGCGCTGGCCGCCCGCATGACCCGCGTCCTCGCCGCGCCGATCGTCCGTGAACTCGGCCTCCCGGAGACCATGACCTTCGCCCTCTCCCCCCAGACCCCCGGGGACACCGGCGACACCGGCGACACCGGGGAGCCCGCTCTGCTCCTCCCGATCGGCGGCGCTGATGTCGCGGCGGCAGGCCCGGACGGCGCGTTGCTCGGGCCCGGCGAATCCGGCGAGTTGCTCGTCCGCGGCCCCCAGGTCTTCCCCGGCTACCCCGGCGACGCCAGTCTCGACGCGGCCGCGTTCCTGCCCGGCGGCTGGTTCCGCACCGGCCTTCGCGGCCACCTCGCCGCGGGCGGCGGCTTCCACGTGCTCGGCAGCCTCGCCGGCTTCATCGAGCGCGGCGGCGAGCGCATCGACCCCGCCGAGGTCGAGGCCGTCCTCGCCGACCATCCCGATGTCGCCGCCGCCGTCGTCTACGGCGTTCCCGACGACCTGCTCGGCGAGGATGCCCGCGCCGCCATCGTCCTCCGGCCCGGCGCGACCGTCACCCCCCGCGCCTTGCGCCGCGCCATGCTCGACCGCCTGCCGGTCAGCAGGGTGCCCCGGCGCATCGTGTTCCTCGACGCCGTGGTCGAGTCCGCGCCGGGCATCATCGACCGCGAAGGCACCGCCGCCGCCGCCGAGGCCGCCGCCGAGGCCGCCCGCCTCGCCGAGGCCCGGGCCGAGGCCGAGCGCCGGGCCGCGGCACGGCTTCAGGCCGAGGCCGAGGCCGAGCGCGCCCGGCTGGCCGCCGAAGCCCAACCCGCCGAGGACCCCGTCTTCGCCGACGACCGCATCCGCGGTCCCATCCGCCTCGTTGCCCCGGTCGAGGAGGCCGGCGACCGCTACCCGCGGACCGAGCGCTTCTCCTTCCGGATCGAGCCGGACCAGCCCATTCGCCGCATCGTGCTGCGCGGCGTCTGCTACGAGGAGGCGTGCGTCGGCCGCCTCGTCCATGTCCTCGCGGGCCACGGATCAGACGCCTTCGTGGTTCCCTGCATGGGGGCCTTCGCCCTCGGCATGACCGCGAGTCTCGACGCCCTGCGCCGCGCCGAGATCGCGTTCGAGCCGGGACCGTCCAGCAGGAAGAACGGCAAGAGCGGCAAGGGCCGCGAGAACGGCAAGAGCGGCAAGGGCCGCAAGAACGGCAAGGGCCGCACCGGCGGGAATCCCGGCGCAGCGGTCCTCCCTTTCGAGGTTTCCGCGATCGAGTTCGAGCCGGGCGGGTGATCCCGGGGCCGCCGCCCCGCCCCCCGGCGCCCCGCGTCCTTCGGGTACGATGTCCCCGCTGCCGCGCATGAACCATGAGCCACGAGCCACGAGCCAGGAGAGACCGCGATGGCCATCACCCGCGCCCCGCACGACCTCATCGTCCGCAGCGCCGACCCCGGCCGCGACGGCGAGGTCATCCACGTCACCCCGGAAACCGCGGACTGGGAGTACTGCTCGCTGACCGTCCGCCGGGTGCCCGCGGGCGGCCGCTGGAGCCACTTCACCGGCGTCGACGAGGTCGCCCTCGTTCCCCTCTCCGGCCGCTGCGTCGTGGAGGCCGAGGGCCACACCTGGGAGATCGGCGGCCGCCCGAACGTCTTCGCCGGCAAGCCGTGGGCGCTCTACCTGCCCCGCGAATCGAGTTTCGTCGTCCGCGCCGAGACCGATCTCGAACTCGCCGTCGCCGGCGCCCGCGCCGATCGCCACTTCCCCGCGAAACTGGTTCGCCCCGAAGACACCCCGACCGAAATCCGCGGGGCCGGCAACGCCGCCCGCCAGATTCACACCGTCATCGGCCCCGGCTTCCCGGCCGACCGCCTGCTCGTCATCGAGGTCGTCACCCCCAGCGGCAACTGGTCCTCCTACCCGCCGCACAAGCACGACGTCTCCAACCTCCCCGCCGAAGCCGACCTCGAGGAGATCTACTACTACCGCATCGAGCCGCGCGACGGCTTCGCCCTCCAGCGCCTCTACACCGGGGATGGCGCGTTCGACGCCGCCTGGACCATCCACGACGGCGATCTGCTGCTCGTCCAGGAGGGCTACCACGCCTTCGCCGTCGCCCACGGCTACCACGCCTATTACCTTAACGTCCTCGCCGGCGACGAGAGCGAGCGCACCCTCCAGCCCAAGGACGATCCCCGCTACGGCTGGGTCCGCGACACCTGGTCCCCCGCACTCAACGAGGACATCGGCTCCTACCAGGACATCGCCGACCGCCAGAACGGCCCCGCGGGCCGCCGCGCCTGACCGGCGCTGCCCCGTCCTGACTGGAGGTCCGCCCTCTCCCCGGCCACGCCGCCCATTCGCACCTTTGGCGACATGATCGCGTTCCAGGCGCGCACCCGGCCGAACGCCGTCGCCGCCTGTGCCGTCGGCGAGCCCGAACTCACCTTCGCGGGGATCCACACCCGCTCCCTGGCCCTCACCGATGCCCTCCGCTCCCATGGCGTCGGCCCCGGCGACCGCGTCGCTCTCCTGCTGCCCACTGGCTTCGAGGCGGGCGTGCTCACCGGCCTCGCCATGGCGGCCGCCGCCGCCGTTCCCCTCGACCCCGAAAGCCCACCCGGCTGGCTTGCCAGCGCCGGCAATCGCCTCCGCCCCGCGCTCGCCATCGTCGCCCCCGGCATGGAGGCGATCGCCGGCCCGCTCGGCTGTCCTGCCGTCGCCCTCCTGCCCGGGCTGCGCCTGCCGACTGCCGCCGCTGGCGCACGGGCCGCCGCGCCCGCCGCGCCTGCCGCCCCCGGCCCGGACGATCCCGGCATGATCCTCGCCACCTCCGGCAGCACCGGCGCGTCCCGCCTCGTGCCGCGCCACCACGCCCAGTACCTCGATGTCCTCGCCCCGCTTTCGGCCGGTCTCGCGCTGCACCCGGCCGCGCGCTTCCTTTCGGCCGCGAAGCCCTTTCACGCCCTCGGCGCAGCGCCGTTCATCAAGGCAGTGGCGGCCGGCGCCTGCACGGTCTTCGCCCGCTCGTCCGCCCCGGCCGACATCCTCGCCGCCATCTCCGCCTTCCGCCCGACCGCCACCAATCTCCCGCCCGCCACCTACGACTCGCTCCTCGAGGTGACCGGCGGCGCGCCGCTGCCCCCGTTCGAGCGCATCCTCTCGTCGGCGGCCCCCTTTCCCCCGACCGCCGCGCGCGCCGCCGAAACCCTCTTCGGCGCGCCGCTGATCCGCGACTACGGCCTGTCCGAAGCCATCTGCCTCGGCTTCGCCCCACCAAATGACGGCTACTCCCTCCCGACCTACCGCCCGCTGCTCCCCGGCTCGATCGCCATCGCCGCCGAAGACGGCACGTTCCTGCCGCCGGGCGAGACCGGCGAGATCGTCGCCCGCGGCCCCCACGTCTTCCACGGCTACATCGGCGGCGACGGCTCCGAGTTCTTCCCCGGCGGCTGGTTCCGCACCGGCGACCTCGGCGTCATGGCCGGCGACGGATCATTCGCCGTCACCGGCCGCCTCAAGCACCTCATCAGCCGGGGCGGCGTCAAGATCTCCCCGGCCGAGATCGAGCAGGCCCTTCACGCCCACCCGGACATCGCCGCCGCCGCCGCCATCCCGGTCCCTCATCCCTCGCTTGGAGAGGACATCGTGGCGGTCATCGTGCTTCGACCCGGCGCAGCCCCCGCCGCCCGCGAAATCCGCCGCTGGCTGCTCGACCGCCTGACGCCATCCCACACCCCGCGGTCCATCCTGTTCCGCGACCATCTCCCGATGACGTCTTCCGCCAAACTCGACCGCATGGCCCTCATCGCCGAGATCGCGGCCTCCAGCGAGGTCCATGACCGTTGACCGCCGACCGCTCCACCATGGACCAGGCGTTGCGCCACTGGGACCGGCTCTCCCCGGACGCCCCGGCCGCGCTGGCCCCCGGCCTGCCCCCGCTTGACTACGCCGGCCTCTGGCGCGTCTGCCGGCAGGTCGCTGCCGCGCTCGGCGAGGCGGGCGCGGCTCCAGGTTCCCGCATCGCCCTGTTCATTCCCCAGTCCCGCGACGCCGAGGTGCTCGACACCGCCATCTCCACCTTCGCCGTGCCCGTGCCGCTCGACCCCGACCATTCGCCGGCCGCGCTGCGCGCCTTCGGCGAACGTCTCCGCCCGGCGCTCGCCATCGCCACGCCGCGAACCGCCGCCGCCGCCGCCGCCCTCGGCTGCCCCGTTCTCGTGCTCGATCCCGCCCTGCTGGTCCCCGGTGAAGCGCCCGCCTCCGACCCCGCCCCCCGCCGTCCCGGCGACCACGCCATCATCCTCGCCACCTCCGGCTCCACCGGCGAGCCCCGGCTGATCCCGCGCACCCACGCCCAACTCGCGATCTCCACCCGCGCCTGGATCGACCGTCTCGGCGTCACCCGCGACAACACCGGCTTCATCTTCGCGCCGCCCTTCCACGCGATGGGAGCCATGCTGTTTCGCTCCCTCTTCGCCGGCAGCGCCGCGGTCGTTCTCGCGGAGGCAGCGCCCGCGGCCATCCTTTCCGCCCTGCGCGCCGCGCCCCCCACCTGGCTCCTCGCCGGCCCGAGCCGGGTTGCCGCCATCCTGGCCCGCGACGACG
>JBJTKE010000515.1:0-8753 GCA_046096285.1 Chloroflexota bacterium | reverse complement strand
GGCCCGGGCTCCGCCTGCTGCGCCGGCTCCGGCTCCGGCTCTCCCGCCAGCGCCGGCGAACTCGCCGCCAGCCCGCCCAGCGCGGCCAGCGCAGCCCGCCGCGTCATCTGCCCGTTCGCGTTCATTCGCTTCCCCCGATGGCGCGGGAAAACCCGTTCTCCCACGCCGCCCCGGCTGCCCGTTGCGCGGCCAGCCAGCCCCGCGTTGATGCTGAACGGAGCCTAGCACGCGTGTGCAACACGGCGTTCACGAACTGGCGGCCCGAAGGGCACAGGTTCCCCATCCGGCCCGCCGCTCAGCCGGCGCGGGTGCAGCTCTCGCCCCGGCAGCTGCCGATCGCGGCGGCAAGGTCCCGCAGCGCGAGGGAGGAGGGCAGTCCCGGCGGGTAGGCCTCGCCGGTGAACCCCGGAGGGAGCAGGTTGTCGAGTTCCATCGGATCGGCGCGCAGATCATAGAGTTCGCGCTCGCCGGTCAGGAGTTCATAGTAGAAGAGGTCGCGGGAACGGATCCCGTGGCCCGCGCCCGGTTCGCCCGGCAGTCCGGCGTGGCCGTCCCGCATCATCGGCACGAAATCGCGCCGCCGCGGGCCGAGCAACGAGACCCCATCCGCCGCCGGCATCCGGGTTCCGGCGAGTTCGGCGCAGGTGGGGGCGATATCCACGTTGGACACCAACCGCAGATCCCGGCCAGCATGGAATCCCCGGCCCCAGGCCAGCATCGGGATCACCACCGAGGGGGTGTAGGGCGCATGCTTGGCGCTCAGGCGATGCTCGCCGAGCAGGTACCCGTTGTCGCTCAGGACGAAGACGACGGCGTTGTCGAGCCTCCCCGCCGCCTGCATCTCGCCGAGCATCCGGGCGATGATCCGGTCGGCCGAGTCCATCATCCGCATGCGTCCGCGGTTCCACTCCTCGAGGTGCAGGGTGGTCGCCTGGTCCAGCAGCGGCCGCGAGGAGATGTAATCCGGCTTGTCGGACACGTCCGCCTCGTTGAAGGCGGGGGTGTGGGGCAGCATGACCCGTTTGAACAGGCGCCGCGTGCTCCGCTCGGTCCGGATCGGCCCGTGCGGCTCCACCGGGCTGAACAGCAGGAAGAACGGCGCATCGGCCGGGACCGACGACACGAATTCGGAGACGTACCCGGCGAGCGCCTCGAGCCCGAACACCTCCCGCGGCGTCTCCACCACGTCGCCGTCCACCGCGATCCGGGGCCCGAAGTGCTCGTGGGAGTCCACCACCGCCCAGCGGTTCCAGCCCGGCAGCGGGCCATCCTTGACCGAATACCCGTTCATGTACTTGCCGATGGCCGCGGTCCGGTAGCCTGCGGCGCGCAGCACCGCCCCGATCGCGCCGCGGTCGTGGTTCGGGCCGCGCCACTGCGCGTAGACGGTGGGCTGGTCCGCGGCGACCACGCCGTGATTGTGCGCGTACTGCCCGGTCAGCAGCGAGGCGCGGCTCGGCGCGCAGTAGGAGTAGCCGACGACGTAACTGGGGAACCAGCGGGCGCCCCGCAGCACCTTCCGGGTGCGGCGCAGGAGCGGCCAGTCGGCGCTCCGCATGTCGTCCATCTGGATGATGATGATGTTGGGCCGCTGGCCGCCGGGCGGCTTCGCCGCGCCCGGCACGGCGCCGGGCGCGGCGGCAAGGCCGCCCATGCCCGCCAGCACGCCTCGCCGGCTGAATCGCCGCGAACTCCCACGGTTCCCCATGCGACGCTCCTGCCCGATGTACGTTCGCTCGCGCGAGTGTCCCACACCCCGGAACCCGGTGTCAGCCCGGCCCGGCATTCCTGCGACAGCGGCCGCTACAGCCAGTCGATGCGGTGGAAGAACCAGCCGAGGCCGCCGCCCACGGTGGCCATCAGCGCGAGCGCGAAAGCATACCCCCAGCGCCACTCCAGTTCGGGCATCCCGACGAAGTTCATGCCGTAGATGCCGGAAATCAGCGCCATCGACATGAGGATGATCGACGCCGAGGTCATCCGCTTCACCGTCTCGTCGAGCCGGAAGGAGGCCATCGACACGCTGATGTCGAGGGCCGAGGAGAGCAGGTCGCGGTAGGTGTCGACCGAATCCGTTATCCGCAACAGGTGGTCGTAGACATCCTGGAAGTAGGTGATCTCCTCGTGGCTGAACAGCGGGGCGTCGCGCCGCACCAGCACGTTCATCACGTCCCGCTCGGGCGCGACCACCCGCCGCACCGCGAGCAGGTCCTTCTTGAGCGCGAACAGGTCCTCGTGGGTCTGCAGCGCATCCTCGGCGAAGATCTGCATCTCCAGGTCGTCGACCCGCTCGGCCAGTTCATCGACCACCGGGAAGTAGCCGTCGACGATGGAGTCCAGCAGCGAGTACACCAGCAGCCCAACGCTCGGCGCGGCCGCCTGCTTGATCACCGCCTCGTTCCAGCGGGCGGCCGTTTCGTCCAGCACCGGGAGTTGGCCCTCGTGGACGGTGATGAGGTAGCCGCGCCCGGCGAACAGGCTGATCTCCCGCGCGCGCGGGCTGCCGTCCACCACTTCCAGCACGTAGAAGACGATGAAGACCGAATCCTGGTAGAGGTCGATCTTGGGCCGCTGGTGGCGGCGCACGGCGTCCTCGATCGCGAGCGGATGCAGCCCGAACTCCTTCCCGACCCGCTCCAGGTCGGGAGAACGCGGGTCGTCGAGATCGAGCCAGAGCAGGGGATAGCCGTCGTCGGGCAGGGATTCGATCTCCCCGATTCCGAGGCCCTCCAGCAACCCGGTCTTGCCGCTCGCCACCTTGACCCGGATCATGCCCGCACCGCCATGCGCGCCCACGGCCGCGCCAACCCCCGCGCCCACGCCGGCGCGCGCTCCCGCCGCATCATGCCCCGCCGCCTCCCGGCAGCAGCCGCCGCAGCCGCCGCCACGCCCCGGTGCGCGTCGCGATTTCCGCCACCAGCGCGGCCAGCGCGAGCCCCAGCGGAACCGGCCAGACCGCCCGCCAGTCCCGCGCTGGTTCCCCGGCCGCGCCCCCCGCGCCGAACACGGACGCGGGGCCATCGAGGTCCAGCACCCGGCCGCCGGTTTGGGCGGCGATGGCCGCCAGCGTCCCGGGGCCGCCCGGCGCGGGCTGCAATTCCGGCGAGGGCGGCACGGCGAACCCGGCGGTCTGCTCGAAGCCGTCTCCGGAGAGATCGATCCGGTAGGCGCCCGGCGCGGCGGCATCGACCCGGAGTTGCCAGGCGCCCGGCCCCGTGCGCGCCAGTTCCCGCGGCGGCAACCGCTCGCCGGACGGCGTGGTCAGCGTCGCCGCCAGCGCGCCCGCGGGCGCTCCGCCGGAGCCGTCGCCGGCCTCGGTCACCGCGATCACCGCATCCTGCCCGTCCCGCGTGACCTCCACCTGCAAGAGCCTGTTCTCCGGATCGGGCAGGGCCCAGCGCACCACTCCGGCCCAGAAACGCCCCGCCTCCGGCCAGTCCGCCCACCGGGCGGCGAGGTCGCTGCCGTTGTCGGCCGTCCAGGAGACCACGCGGCCGAGGCCGTATTGCCATGCCGCGAGCAGGGGGTCGTCGCGGTCGCTGGCGAGGATCACCTGCGCCTCCGGGCGGGCCTCGGCGAAGTCGTAGCCGTCGAGGGGCGGCAGGTCGGCGGGATCGAGCCCGGCCAGCATCGGGCTGGGGGAGACCTGGATCGGCGGGAACGCCCCGCGCACCACCGACTGGCTGCCAGCGCTCTGCGCCTCCTCCAGCGTCACCCGCGGGATGTCCTCCGGCACTTCGGTGAGGTGGTACCGGCCGCCGCCCTGGTCGGCCAGGAAGTTGAGCAGGTCGGTGTCCGCGTCCTCGCCGATGGCGATCGTCGAAACCGTGGTCCGCTCGCCGAGGCTGGTGGCCAGCAGTTCGAGGTAGCTCTCGCGGGTGCCGGTCCGGGACTTGCCGTCGGAGAGCAGGATGACGTGCCGGGCGTCGGCGTCGGCGTTGCGGATGGCGTCCAGCCCGGCCGCGAGGGCGGGCAGGATTTCGGTGCCGCCGTCGGCCTCGATGCCGCCGATCTGCCCGTCGATGCGCTGCCGGTCCGCCTCGCCGCCGATGGTCGTCAGCGGCACCGCCCATTCCTGCTGGTCGTTGAACAGCAGCACCCCGATCTCGTCGCCGTCCGCCAGCGACCCGGCGGCCAGCCGCACCGCCTCCTTCGCCATCTCGATCTTGCCTTCGCCGCCGGCCGGGTCGTAGCTCATGGACCCGGACTTGTCCACGATCAGCAGCAGCGCGACCCGCTGCCGCTGCCGCCCGTCGGTCACCTTCACCGTCACCGGGAGCGCCAGCTCGAGCCGCGTGCCCGCGTAGCCGCCGGGGCCGTAGCTGGAGGACCCGCCGACCACCACCAGCCCCCGCCCAAGCGACCGGGTGGCCTCCTGCAGCCCGGCCACCTGGTCCAGCGTCAGGTCACTGGCGGCCACGTTGTCCAGCACGAACCCGTCGTAGCGGGCGAGCTCCGAGAGCCGGGCTGGCAGGTCGGCCGGCGCCGCCACCGTGACCGCCGCGCCGCTCCCGGCCAGCGCCTGCTGAAGCGGGCCGGGATCCCCGCCAGCGGGGGCGATCAGCAGCAACCTCGGCGCGCCCCGCACCACCACCGGCAGCGAGATGGCGTCGTTGCCCGCCGCGCGGTCCAGGTCACCCTCGCCGCGCATCCGCACCTCGAGGGCGTGGAAGCCCGGCGCCAGGTCCCCGGCCGAGAAGGCGAAGGAGTTGCTGCCCGCTTCCAGCGTCACCGGTTGCGCCGAGAGCAGCGCGCCGTCGGCCCACAGCTCCAGTGTGCCGGATCCGGCGGCGGGGGCATCGATCGTCGCCAGCAGGCTGACCGCCTCCCCCTGCCAGACGGCGCGGGGGGCGGCGGCCCCGGCCACCCGCAGGTCGTTTTCCGCGGCGCCGGGCAGCGCCACGACATCGATCGGCACGCCGTCCGCGGCCGCCTGCGCCGCCTGCTCGAGGGCGCTCCCGGCGTTTTCCGCGCCGTCGGAGAGCAGCACAATCCGCCGCGACCCGCCGACCGGCAGCGCGCGCGCCAGCGCCAGGGCCCGCTCGATGTCGGTGTACTCGCGCGCGGCGTCCGGCAGCAGGGCGGGGTCGTCCCACGTCCCGGCCAGCGCCCCGGCGGGAGCCGCCGCGGCCGCCGTTCGCGGCGCGGCCCCGAACACCACCACCGCCGCACGGTCGCCCCGGCCCGACGAGGCCAGCGCCTCCCGGACCCAGCCGGCGGCCGCTCCCTCGGCGTCGCCCACGCTGCGGGAGCCGTCCAGCACGAAGACCGCCCCCACCGCGCCGCCGCCCGAGGCGACCAGCGGCTGCGCCAACGCGAGCGCGAGCATCGCCACGCCGGCCATCCGCAGCCCGACCGCGGCGGGCGTCATCCGGCCCCGCTTCACGCCCAGCCGCCAGCCGAGCAGCCCCGCCACCGGAACCAGCGCCAGCAGCCACAGCAGCCCCGGCCGCGCAAGCTCGAACGCCATCAGCCGCCCCCTCCCGCGCGAGCGGCGCGCGGTCGCGGCCAGAGCGCGGCCAGCCACTCGGCGGCCAGCGCCAGCAGGGCCAGCAGGGCCAGCAGCGGCCACAGCTGGCTCGATCCGTCGGCGGCGGCCTGCGCCCCGCCCGGTCCGCCGCCCGCGGCGGCCAGCGCGGCCGCCAGGCCGGGATTCGGGCGCAGGTCGGACTCCCGCGGGTGCCCGGCGTTGACCACCACGACGGTCTCCCCGGTGGCCGCGCCGGCCGCGTCCCGCTCGGTGATCCGGTAGGCGCCGGGGAGGCCGGTGCCCGCGAAGGCGACCGGCCGCGGGCCATCCGCGCCCCGCGCCGCGGCCAGCGCCACCGCCTCCCCGGCTGGCGGCGCGATCTCGACGGTCGCCGCGCCCGCCCGCGGCTCGAACCGCAGGGTATCGCCGAGGGCGATTGCGGCGGGCGGCGGCGCGGGAGCCAGTTCGGCCACGGCATTGGCGATCATGATCGGGAAGGCGATCCGGCGCGGCAGGTTGGAGCCGTTGAGGTCGAAGGCGAGCACGATGGCCTCGTGGCCCGCGAGGGTCATGCGCAGCGCCAGCGGCCCCTCGGGCGAGCCGAGAATCTCCCGCTCGCCGGGCTGCGGCGCCAGCAGCGCGGCCTCGGAGAAGGTCGTTCCAGCCAGGTCGACCCCGGCCAGCAGCGGGTCGCCCGCCCGGATCCGGCTGATCGCCGGGTCCGGCAGCACGCCGGTCACCGGCAGCGCCCCCCCGGGCTGCGGGGAGACGATCAGCATCGGCGCGTCCAGCCGCGCCAGCGCCTCCGGCGACGGCGCAACGCTCTCCAGCACCACGAGGTCGTAGCGGCCCGCCTGCTCGCCCCGCTCGAGCGCATCCCCCGGCACGGTCTCCAGCGCGGCCCCGGGGATCGCCGCCAGCGCCCGTTCCAGCGGCGAGACGCTGTCGGACACCAGCAGCACCCGCAGCGCCAGCGAGCCATCGCCACGCGCCAGCGGCAGGGTCGCCTCGTTGTCGGCGGGCAGCGCGTCCGCGTGTTCCAGCCGAACCGTGGCAGAGCGGGTGCCGGCGGGCACGGCCCAGGCGGTCTCCGCCGACCCACCGTCAGCCGGCAACTCCATTGCCTGCCGCCCGGCCTCGAACCCGTCGGCCAGCAGCACGGCCTGCGCCGCCACCGGCTCCGGCCCGAAGTTGACGATCCGCGCCTGCAGCGCCGGCGCGTCGAGCGCGCCAGCCGCCCCCACCGCCGCCGCCGCCGCAATCGCCACGATGGCCGCGTTCGGGCCGCCGCCCGGCACGATCGCGAGTTCGACCGGCGCGCCGAGCCGGGCGGCGGTCTCCGGGTCGGCCGCCAGCGCGCCATCCGTTACCAGCACCACCTCGTCCTGCCGCCCCGGCGCGCGGAGATCGGCGGCCAGCGCCAGCGCCGCGTCGAGGTCGGCGCGGCCGCCGGGCAGGGGAAGGGCGGCGATCCGCTCCCGGAGCCGCGCCAGCGAGGGTCCGTCGGTCGCGCCGAAGCTGCGAACCTGCGTTCCCAGCGCCAGCACTGTGGCCGCGTCGCCCTCGGACAGCGGGCCGAGCCGGGCCAGCGCCTCGGCCTTCGCGGCATCCCAGCGGGTGGACCCGTCCGGCCCGGCGGCGGCCATGCTCGATGATCCGTCGAGCAGCAGCACCAGCCTGCGCGGCTCGGTCCGCAGATCGACCCCGGGCAGTCCGGCCAGCCCGTCCGCCAACGGGCGGGCCAGCGCCAGCCCCAGCGCCAGCGCCGCCAGCAGTTGCAGGACCAGCGGCAGGGTCAGCGGCGGCCGCCGGAAGCGCTGTCGCGGGGTCGTCGAGGCGGGCAGCGCCTGCCAGAACCGCACCGACGGAAACCGGCGGACCAGCGGCTCGATGTGGCGCATGTGCAGCAGCAGGATGACCGGGACCGCCGCCAGCGCCAGCAGCCCCGCGGGCCACAGCAGGCTCACGCCACCACCCCCCGCTCCCGCAGCACGGCGTACACCGCCTCCTCGAGATCGAGGCCGCAGAGCACCCGCAGGTGAGTCGCCCCTTCCTCGGCGCAGACGCCGGTCAACTCCTCCTGCCACGCCGCGATCCGCTCGCCGTACTCCCGCAGCAACCCCTCGTCCCGTGCGAGTTGGACCGTCCCGCCGCTCTCGCTGTCCACCAGTTCGATCAGCGCCTCGGCCCCCGGCTCGTCGCCGGTGAGGAAGGCGGCGGCGGCATCGGGGAAGAGTTCGGCCTCATCCAGCACCTGCGCCAGCGTCACCTCCCAGCCGCGAGCGCGGGCGTCGCGCAGGTGGGGCCGCAGGTCTTCCGGCTCCCCGGAGAGCAGATCGGAGATGACGGCCAGCACGCCCGGCCGCCGCCGCGCATGGACGTAGCGCCCGATCGTCTCCGGCAGCGCCGCGCCGCCGAGCGGCGTCATGGCCTCCAGCGACTTGAGCATCGGCAGGGCCTGCGCGCGCCCCTGCGCCGGGCCGAAGGACCGCCCGAGGCCCTCCGCATACGGCGTCACCGTCAGCCGGTCGAAATGCCAGAGCGCGACGTAGCCAAGCGCCCCGGCCAGCCGCCGCGCCTGCGTGAACTTTGCCGGCCGCTCCGGCCCGGCCCGCCACTGCATCGACTGGCTGGCGTCAACCAGCACGTGAATCTCCAGTTCGGACGTCACCTCGCTCAGCCGCACGAACAACCCGTCCAGCCGTGCGTAGGTGTTCCAGTCGATGCGCCGGAAGTCGTCGCCCGGGCTGTAGGGCTTGAAGTCCGCGAATTCCGGCGACACCCCGCGCCGCCGCGAGCGATGCTCCCCGGCGATGCCCTCGGCCCGCACCTGTCCGGGCAGCACGGTCAGCCGCCGCAGCCGGGCCAGGAACGCCTCGTCGAAGACGATCTCGCCAGCGGCATCAGCCGACGGCACGGCGGCGCTGGCGCGGCCGCTCCACGGCCAGGCGCGCCCGTTCACCGCCCGCCCCGGTCGGAGAAGTAGTCCTGCACGATCTCGCGGTACTGCGGCGGCACGTGGTTGCTGTCCGGTCCGCTCTCGCCGACCTCGCCCTGCGTGGCCGTGCCCGACCCCGCCGTCACGCCCGTGCCGGAGCCGGCCAGCGCCGACCCACCGTCGTTCACCGTCTGCACCCCCTGCTGCCCGCCCTGCCCGGGCGGCAGCGCCAGGGTGTCCGCGCCTGCCTCGGCGGGATCGCCGGCCGCGGCGCCCAGGTCGGTTCCCTCGACGACGTCCTGGCCGGGCGCCTCCCCCACCGTGCCCCCTTCGCCGCCGCCGGTC
>JBJTKE010000514.1:0-3369 GCA_046096285.1 Chloroflexota bacterium | reverse complement strand
AGGTGGAACGGTGGCGGCTCGCCGAGATGCACGAGGCCGGCTCGGACGCGACCTCCCGGTGATGCCGTACCATGCCCGTGACGCGTTTCACCGGAGTTGCGACGTGAACGACGATCTGCCGGCGCTGCCGTCTCCATCGCCGCCGTTCATGGTGCGCGACCGGTTCGCCATCTCCGCCGACCTGTACCCGCTCGGCGCCGACTACAACGGCGTGGCCGAGACCGCCCACTTCGTCGCGGATGACCGCTGGGCCGCCTGCATTGCCGGCAAGCTCGCGGTGCTCGAACGCGAGGCCGGCCGGGCCAGCCTCCATCTCGAGGACGACCCCGGCGGGCTCGCCGAAGCCCTCTGGCGGGTGGCGGGCCTGCTGGCGAAGGACGAACCCTCGCTGGCGGAGATGCTCCCGGACGGTCTCCGGTTGCCGCGGCTCGGGCTGCGGCTTGGCGTGGACGGCCCGGGCGGCCGGATCGAGCCGGCGATCGTCCGGGAGCGCCCGGACCCGCTGGGAGAGCGGGCGGCGGCGTGGCTGGAGCAGCGCCGCGGCGTGGCGCGGCTCGCCGACGCCATCGCGCTCGCCTGCCAGGAGGAGATCGTGATCATGCGCGCCGCTCCCGGCTGCCCGGATGTCGCCGAGTCCCTCCAGGTGTGCTTTCCCAGTGGCTGGGATCCCCGCGACAAGATCGGGACCGGCTTTCGCGCCATCCACGAGCCGATCGCCGACAATGCCCGCCTGCTCGGCGCATCCGCCAACGTGATGAAGGCGCTGCTGACCAAGGGGCCGTACATCCGGTTCTCCTGGAGCGTGACGTTGCACGGCGGTCTGGATGCCCACCCCGATCTCCCGCGGCAGGGCCCGGGCGTCGGCGGGCTGGCCGACCCTGCCGGGCTGGCGGCCCGGACGTTCATCCGCATGGAGCGGCAGACCACCTTCCCGATGCCCGATCTGGACCGCGGGCTGTTCACGATCCGCGTGTACGTCGATCCGCTGCTCGAGCGGATCGGGCGCGAGCCTGGATTGCGCCAGCGGCTGGCCCGGCTGATCGCCAGCACCGCCCCCGAGGTGCGCGACTACAAGGGGATTGGCGAACTCGGGGCTGCGCTCCTGCCGTGGCTGGAGACGGGCGAGGCGGCGGGAGAGGCCGCCGGCGCGGCCGGGCCGGTGGGAACGCGCCAGTAGCCGACGGCGGGATCGAACAGCCCCGCGGAGAACCGGACCAGCAGCAGCCCCGCGCCCGCGGGAACCTCGATCACCACCCGGCCCGAAGCCGACTCGCCCGGCGCCAGCGTCGCGTCCTCCAGCAGGCCGATCGCCACTGGCCGGATTGCCGGCCACGCGGCCCGGTCCCCGATGCCGACCGCGCTGAAGGCGCCCGCTCCGGTCTCCACCGGCGCGGCGCGCTCGTTGACGATCTTCGCCTCGATCACCAGCAGCGTGGCGCCCTCGGCGGCATAGGTGTAGCCGTAGCTGCCCATCCGCTCCCCGCCGCGCACGGTGACCGCCAACCCGCTGATCCGCAGCGTTGCGCCGGGTTCCGCCGTGCCGGGCGGCGCATCCTCCTCGCCGCGGACCAACCGTTCCGTGGCGATCCCGCCCGCGGCGGCGAGCGCAACGGCGGCGAGGACGAGCGAGCAGGGAAAGTGGCGTCGAGTCAGCATCGCGCCATTGTGCCCCACGCGCCAGCGCCGGGCCGCCAGCCCACTGGACCAAACGCTGTCCGGCAGGTTGCCGCCGCCATTGATGGCGGGCGGCGCACGGATCGGGATGATGGGGCGGCCTTCAGCGAGACCAGCCGCGCCAGCGTCGGCTTTGGGGTTGCCGGGGCCGGGCTGACCGGCGGGTTTGCGTCTGGCGCGAAACAAAACACCCCCGGAAACCCGGGGGTGCACGCGGAACCATCTGGCGGTAGCGACGAGCTATGGTCACACACCGGCAACGCCCCGCCGGGTTTCGTGGTCGTTTCCGACCTGCCGGCCCGGAGAAAACGTGGTGGGCGAAAAGATTGCAGCGCGCACGGTCGGCCCGGGATTCATTGCGATGGCGAGGTTGCCCGGATTCGCCTGGATCGGGAACCGGGAGTGTCGCTGCGGGAGCTGGCGATCTGGTATGGCGTGAGTCACGAGACGATCAGGAAGGCGCTGGCGCCCTCCGCTCAAGGTGGTGACTCGGAGGTCGCGTGATGCAAAAACCGGCTGGGACCCGATAGATACCAGCAGTGCGCTGGAGCTCGGGTGGGACGGCGCCGTGCGCGTCAGGCTTGCGGGGTCCACGGCCGCCGGCCCAGGAGTGACGCCCGCGGCGCCCCGGATGCGGCGCGGCTTGCGGACAACGAGAATTGCTCGCGGCCTGACAGCAGGCGTTGTTGATCGTGCCGTCGGGCATTACCGTGTTGCAGAACCCCGCGTCGGTCAGGACCGCGCCGGTCAGGTTCGCGTCGGTCAGATCCGCGCTGACCATGAACGCGGAGGACAGGTTCGCAAACTTCAAGTTTGCGCCGGTCAGGTTTGAGGAGATCAAGGTCGCGTTGGTCAGGTTTGCGAAGAGCAGGCGCGCGGTGTATCGGCTCGCGCAGGGCAGGTTCGCGTAGCGCAGGTCTGTCCGTTCCAGGTCCGCGCGGGGAAGGTGCGCGCTGGTCAGGTTTGCGTTGTTCAGGCTTGCGTCGAACAGGTTCGCGTAGCGCAGATCCGCGGAGCTCAGGTCCGCATCGGTCAGGTTCGCGTCGGGCAGGCTCGCGGCGAGCAGGTTCGCGAAGCGCAGGTTCGCGTTGGACAGGTCTGCGCGGTACAGGTTCGCGCCGGACAGGTTCGTGCCGGTCAGGTGAGCGTCGGCCAGGTCGCAGCCGTGCAGGGCCGCCCCCGGCACGAGGTTCCGGCGCCGCGTCGAGTCGTCCGGCGTCCTCGCCTTGTGCTGCGCTTCCGCCCCTGATGCTCGTGGTTGGCCTCGACCTCCGTTGCCGCCGCCAGTCCCAGCAGGGAGAGCATCGCTGCCGCTGCCGCTGCCGCTGCCGCTGCCGCTGCCGCTCCCGCTTCGGCGGAGGCCGCTGGCGGTGCCCCACCCGTCAATCATGAAGGAGATATACGCCCGTTACAATTCCCGGTATCATGTAATTTATCGTGCGAGCGAGCAGACGGAGAGCACGACGCCAGCCCGGCCATGTTGGCCGGGGCGTGAACCGTTTTGTTCTTGCCGGGGAAGGATGACCGTGATGTCACGATCGCGACGGGGACGGTGTGCGCTCATCGCGCGGGGGTTGCTGCTGCTGGCGGCGGTGCTGCTCCTGCTGCCGCTGCCGGCAATGCTGCAGGCGCCGCGGGAGAGCGCGGCGCAGACAGTTGCGCAGGATTCGTTGTGGGCCGGGACCGCCCTCAACA
>JBJTKE010000513.1:0-4421 GCA_046096285.1 Chloroflexota bacterium | reverse complement strand
CGCCGGGCCATGCCGCCCCGCCGCGTGCCTGCGCCACCACCCCGCCGCTCGTGGGGATGCTACCCTCCGGCGATGGGCGGCGATGGGCCGCCGCGGCGCGACGGAGCAGCCGATGGACCTCGCGATCGTTCTCCTGCTGGTGATCCTGAACGGTCTGCTGGCCGCCTCGGAACTCGCCATCGTCTCCGCCCGCCCCGCCCGCCTGCGGGCCCTCGCCGACGAGGGCGACCGCCGCGCCCAGGCCGCCCTCGACCTTGCCCGCGAACCGGAGCGCTTCCTCTCCACCGTCCAGATCGGCATCACCCTGATCGGCATCCTCGCCGGCGCGTTCGGCGGCGCGGCGCTCTCCGGCACGGTGGCCGGGTGGCTGCGGGCGGGCGGGCTCGGCGACCGCTGGGCCGATCCGCTCTCGGTCGTGCGGGTCGTCGGGCTGATCACCTACCTGAGCCTGGTCATCGGCGAACTGGCCCCGAAGCGCCTCGCCCTGCTCGCCCCGGAGGCCATCGCCCTCCGCGCCGCCCGCCCGATGACCGTGCTCGCCCGCTTCTCCGCCCCGGCGGTGACGGTACTCGCCCGCTCCTCCGACCTCGTGCTGCGCCTGCTCGGCGCGCGCGGCAGCGACGACCCCCCGGTGACCGAGGAGGAGGTCGAACTGCTGCTGCAGGAGGGCGCCCGCCACGGCGTCTTCGCGGAGGCCGAGCGCGCCCTCGCCCAGGGCGTGCTGGACCTCGGCGACCGCAACGCCGGCGAACTGATGACCCCCCGCCTCCGCGTCACCGTGCTGGACCTCACCCTGCCCGAGGAGGAGAACCGCCGCCGCATCGCCCAGTCCCCCTACTCCGCCTACCCGGTGTGCGAGGGCTCGCTGGACCGGGTGGCGGGGATGGTGACCCTGCGGGCGCTCTGGGAGCAGGCGGCGGCGGGCGGCCCGCTGGATCTGCGCTCGGCGATGACCCCGCCGCTGTTCGTGCCGGAACGCGCCCCGGTGCTGCGGGTGCTCGAGCAGTTCCGCGCGACCGGCAACCACCGCGCCCTGGTGGTCGACGAATACGGCGGGGTGGAGGGCATCCTCACGATGGAGGACCTGCTCGGCGCGATCGCCGGCGACCTCGACCTCGCCCGCGACGGGCAGGGCGCGAACGCCATCCGCCGGGCCGACGGCTCCTGGTCGCTCGACGGCGCGTTGCCCGCCCACGAGGCGCGGGAGTTGCTGGCCATCGAGACGCTGCCGGGCGAGGACGACGGGGAGTTCGAAACCCTCGCCGGCTTCCTGCTCGCCCGCCTCGGCCGCATCCCCGACCCCGGCGACCATGTCGACTGGGACGGCTGGCGCTTCACCGTCGCCGAGCGCCAGGGCAACCGGGTGGCGCGCGTCACCGCCGCCCGGGAGGGGTGAGGAAGGCCCTGCCTGCGCCGGTGCGGAGTCCCGGAACTGTCCGGGCACAAGGAGGTTTGGGGTGAGCGCCCGCAGGGTGGCGCGCCGTCGCGTCAGGCGAGGGCCTCGGCGAGCAGGGCCTGGCAGCCGGCGCGGAACCCGGCGGCGGGGCGCCAGCCGAGCGCGGTCAGGCGCGAGATGTCGGCCACGGAGCGGCGGACGTCCCACGGCTGGCCGGGGATGTGGCGCACCGGGATCTCGCGCCCTGCGATCTCCATCATGGTGGCGAGCGCGGTGGTGACCGAGGTTTCCACCCCGGTGCCCACGTTGAAGACGCGGCCGTTGGCGTCCGCGGCGGCGGCGGCGGCGAGGCAGGCCGCGGCCACGTCGGAGACCGGCACGAAGTCGCGCGTCTGCTCGCCGTCGCCGTTCACGGTGAAGGGCGCGCCGTCGCGGATGGCGCGGGCGATCAGGGCCAGCACCGCGGCGTAGGGCGATTCCGGGTCCAGCCGGGGGCCAAAGACGTTGAAGAAGCGCAGGGCCACGGTCTCCAGCCCGAAGGCGGTCCGCCAGGCGTCGAGTTGCAACTCCCCGATCAGTTTGGAGGAGGCGTAGGGCGATTCCGGCGCGGGCGGCATGGACTCGCGGCGGGGCTGCTCCCCGGCGCCGCCGTAGACCGCGCTGCTGGAGGCGAAGACGATGCGCCGCACGCCCGCGCCGCGGGCGGCCTCCAGCACGGTGAGCAGGCTGCCGAAGTTGGCCGACATCACTCCCACCGGGTCGGTGAACGAGGCCGCCACCGAGGGGATGGCCGCGAGGTGGAAGACCGTCTCCACCCCGGCGCAGGCGGCGGCCGCGGCGGCGAGGTCGCGGGCATCGGCGTGGACGGTCTCGATCTCGCCGCGGACGCCCGCGAGGTTGGAGGCGCGGCCGGTGGAGAAGTCGTCGAGCACGCGGACGGTGTGGCCCGCGGCCAGCAGGGCGTCGACGAGATGGGAGCCGATGAAGCCGGCGCCGCCGGTGACCAGCGCGTTCATGTGGGCAAGGATAGCGCGGCGGACGGGGTCACAGGCCCGCGGGCCAGCGGCCGGCCAGCATCAGGTTCTCGACCGGGATCAGCAGCCGCTCGGCCTCGGCCAGGGGCATGATGGAGAGCCAGGTCTCGTCGCGGGCGTTGTCCCACGCCATCACCAGGCGGTCGCCGATGATGGCCAGGCCGCCGCAGGCCTCGTGGCCGAGCGCGGCGAAGACGAAGGGATGGGAGATGCGGGTCATGCGCAGGTCCGCGTCGAAGGCGGCCAGGCGGTGGAGGGCGATCACATCCGGCTGGTAGACCGACCACGCGGAGAACGGCCGATCGAGCGGGGGGCCGCCGGGGAAGGCGGCGTCCTCGCGGGCAATGGCGAGCCAGCCGTCGCCGAAAGGCACGAGCGGGGCGGAGCCGGTCAGGTCCTCGGCCAGGCGGGGGCCTGCGTGGGTGGCGGCGGGCAGGAGTTCGCCCTGGGCGGGATCGAGCCGCAGGGAGGCGGCCGGGCCGAAGGAGCGGAGCACGCGGACGTCCTCGCCGGCGACCGCGAGCGGCCAGGGGCCGCGCCAGAGGGCGGGGTCGGGCTCGCCGAAGGCGATGGGCTGGCCGAAGCCGAGTTCGCCCGCGGCCGCGGCCTCGCCGTCTGTGCCGGATGCGCCAAAGCTGGCGCTGGCGGCGGCGAGGGCGAAGCGGGGGGGATCGCCGGGCATGGGGCCGGGCACGAGGCCGGCGGCGATGAGGCGGTCGCGGAACGGGGCGAGGCGGACGGCGGCGAAGGGGGACTGCACCGGCCTGCCGGGGCCGAGCGGCAGGCCGTCCGGGCCGAGGCGCAGCCAGCGGGTGTGGAAGGCGTCGCCGAGCGCGCCCTGCACCACCAGCACGGCGCCGCCGTTGGGGTCGGCGACGAGGGCCGGGGGGTCGAGCACGGCGCCGGGGGGCATCCCGGGGTCGATGCGGACCCGGCGGACGCCGTCGGCGAGGGCATCCTGGGCCTCGGTGTAGAAGAGTTGGTTGCGGCGGGCGTGGTCGGTCATGGCGTCCTCGATGTCGTGCAGGCAGCGGAGGCGGTCGCAGGCGAGGCGGCCGGCGGCAAGGTCGCCGGCGGCATGGGAGCGCTCGATGGAGCGCAGCAGGCGGATCGGGGCCTGGTCCTTCTGGGCGGCGGAGTCGTCGACGCCGGGATGGACGAGGCCGAAGGCGGGATAGTCCCACGGGTGGAAGGGGGGAAAGCCGGGGGCGTCCTCGTCGGGCATGGTCCAGACGGACCAGCGCATCGGGCGGGGGCCGCCATCGCGCAGGAAGCGGAACTGCGAGGCGGAGATCATGCTGTCGAAAGCGTAGACGCCGCGGGGGTCGCCGACGGTGGCCTCGAGCAGGCGGCGGGCGCCGTCGAGGGTGACGATGCAGGCGTAGAGGCCGATGATCGGGAAGCTTTCGGCGCGGATGCCGCGCAGGTCCATGCCGGGCTCGAACGCGCCCATCCAGACGACCTCGGCGTCCCGCGGGGTGACGGCGTGGAAGCGGGGGGCGAGGTCGGCCCAGCGGGGGTCGAAGCGGGCGTCGTCCTCGAAGATGGTGCAGACCGGGATCTGTTCCTCGACGATGCGCCGCCAGAGCAGGCCGTGGGAGGTGAAGGCGCCCTGCAGGCCGGGGCGGCCGGCGAGTTCGTCGGTCGGGGGGGTGACGCCCTCGCGGAAGGAGGGGTTGCCGAGGGCGGCCCAGGCCGGGCCGAGTTCGGCGGGCACGAGGCCGTCCACCCCGTGCACGCGGCGGATGTCGGAGAACCCGGCGGCGGCGAGGCGGCGCTTCATCAGCCCGCGGCGCTCCGGCATGCGGTCGAGGTTGATGAAGAAGGCCGGGGCGGCGAGGATCTCCCGCCAGGTCTCCGGGAGCAGGGCGGGCGCGGCGGGCGGTGCGGCAGCCGGCTTAGGCGCGGCGGCGGTTGCCGGGGATGCGGCCGCCGCGCCGAGGGGCCGGATGTAGGCCAGTTGGGCGCGGCGGGCGTCGGCGGTCAGGTCC
>JBJTKE010000512.1:0-11307 GCA_046096285.1 Chloroflexota bacterium | reverse complement strand
CCCCTCGCAGAGCCCGCGGGGCGCCCCCCCGCCCCCCCGGGCGCTGGCGGGGCGGGGTCTCCGCCCACCGGCGCGTCGGGGCAATCGCCTGTCCGGATCCGGCCTGCCGAGCGGCGGCAGCGCAGCTGGGAAGGCGCAGGTGGCCCCGACAGGCACGAACTCGCCTTCACCCGTTGGAACCCCTGGCCCTGCCGCGAGAGGAGACCAGGCTGCAATGCTCAATGTTGGCCGGGTTGCCTGGGCCGTGTTGCGAACCGGAACCTGGCTCGCTAGAATCGACTCGTTGCTTGGTACATCCGTCCAGAGGGCTACGGTTCCGGAAATTCGGTTTCCCGAACGATGGCCGAAAGGGTCCTATCAAATGAAGTCGCCCGCCGCGCGCGCGCTGGCGCGTCTGTCCGAAATGCTCGCCACTCGCCGGCAGAGCATCGCCGCGCTGGCGCTGAGCCTGCCGGCCGCCGCGTCTGTTTCCGGTTCCCCGGCCGCGGCCGAGGTGGACCGGAAGCGCGACAGCAAGCGCCGCCGCCGCCGGAAGCCCGCCTACGGCTCCTGCGAGCCGACCGGCCGACGTTGCGATTCGTCTAAGAACCAGGGGCGGCGATGCTCCAAGTGCTGCACGCGCCACACCGTTGACGTCGGCGGCAAGCGGCGCTGCGCCTGCCGACCGGACGGGATGGCCGCGGCGCCCCGCGGGGCGAGCACCTGCTGCAGCGGGCGGGCGCTCGGCGGCGTTTGCGTGCCGGCCGGCGGGAACTGCTCGTCCAGCAGCGACTGCACCGGAGCATCGGACACCTGCACCAACGGCGTGTGCACCTGCGGCGGCGCCGTTTGCGCGGGAATCTGCGTGGACGGCGCATGCCGCGCCTGCGCCAGGTCGTCGGAATGCGCATCCGGGCTGGTGTGCCTGAGCGGGCAGTGCGGCCTCTGGCAGCCAGTCGCCACCGTGGGCCAGTACAACTCCCCCTCGGCTGACGCGGACGCCTTCAGCAGCCCGGAGAATGTGAGTTTCAACGGTGATGGCCTCATCATGGCCGTCGCCGACAACGCGAACAATCGCGTCGCACTCTGGACCCGGCCGAACGCCCGATCCTTCGACTGGACGCCCCAGTCGTTCGTGCCCGCCCAGACGACCACCGCCGGGTCCGCGGATGGCAAGCTCGACGGTCCGGAAACGGC
Organism: Chloroflexota bacterium; assembly: GCA_046096285.1. Classification (GTDB taxonomy): domain Bacteria; phylum Chloroflexota; class Chloroflexia; order Thermomicrobiales; family UBA6265; genus CADCWF01. Next base: position 10,131 of record JBJTKE010000512.1, on the reverse strand, counting down.
GCTCCTCACCCCGGACGGGCTCACCCTGTACATCGCCGACGCGGACAACGACCGGGTGGTTGTGTGGACCCGCGCGCAGGCGACCGACACGACCTGGACGTTCCAATCCAAGTTCGGCAGCTACGGTACCGACGGCAGCGCGCCGCAGGACATCGACTACGTCAATCGCGTCTGGGTCTCGCCGGACCAGCTGCGGGTCTACGTGAGCAGCTTCGGCACGGACCGGAACAACGCCCGGGTGCTGGTATGGGCGCGTTCAACGGCAACGGCAACCGATTGGACCTGGCAGTACAACGTCCCCGGCGACGGCACCAACATCGACGGGACCGGCCCCGCCCAGTTCGACAAGGTCTGGGGAGCCTGGCTGACTCCCGACGAACTGACCATGTACGTCGCGGACGGCAGCGACAACGACCGGGTCTCGGTCTGGACCCGGACGTCGATCGCTTCGACCAACACCTGGCAGCACCAGTACAACTTCGGCTCGGAGGGCGAGAGCGGCAACCAGCTCGACAGCCCGGAGACCGCCGTTCCCACCAGTGACGGCCTGCTGATCTTCGTCGTGGATCAGGACAACGACCGGCTTTCGGTCTGGGCCCGCGATTCCGCATCCAGCCAGAACTGGTGGCCCGCCGTGCTCATCGGCGACGAGATCAGCGCCCTGCTCGAGGTTCCCGGCGGGTTCGACACCCCGGACGACTTCCAGACGCTGTACATCGCCGACACCGACAACGAGCGCGTCGCGATCTGGTCCTTCGTTCCGGCATCGCAGTGACGATCGTGGGACCGCTCCGTTCCCACCTCCCTTCCTCGTGAAAGGTTGATCGCACATGCGTTACATGGGCATGTCCTCCGTTCTCGATTTCCTCGCCCAGTCCGGTTCCCGGAGGCGGGCGCTGGCTGCCGCGGTCTCCGCCGCGCTCCTGAACCTTTCGCCCGGCGCCGAGGCCGCCCGCAAGGACCGGCGCCGGCGCCGAAATCCGAAGTCGTGCGAACCCAGCGGCCGTCGCTGCAATTCGGACCGGAACCAGGGGCGTCCCTGTTCGGCGTGCTGCTCCCGCCACTCCGTGGAATCGGCCGGCAAGCTGCGCTGCTCGTGCCGGCCCGACGGCATGGCCGAAGCGCCCCGCGGCCCGTCGACCTGCTGCAGCGAGCGGAGCCTCCGCGGGGTGTGCGTGCCGAGGAACGGCAACTGCGCCGTGAACAGCGACTGCACCGGCTCGACCGACACCTGCACCTCCGGGGTCTGCACCTGCGCCGGCAACCCCTGCTCGGGAACCTGCACGAACGGAACGTGCGTGCAATGCCGGACGACCTCCGAGTGCGGCGGCGGCAGGGTTTGCCTCGGCGGCCGATGCGGAGTCTGGGTGCAGGTCTCGACCATCGGCCAGTTCGACTCCAGTTCTCAGGACGCCGATGCCTTCAAAGTCCCGGAAGGCGCGGGCTTCAGCGGCGACGGCCTGACGCTGGCCGTCGCGGACCAGGGAAACCACCGGATCAGCGTCTGGACCCGCCCCGACGTCCGCTCGTTCAACTGGTCGCCGGTCTCGTTCGTTCCCACCCGCCTCGCAATCGCGGGCTCCGACGACGGCAGCCTCGACAACCCGGAATCGGTCGTCCTCTCGCCGGACGGGCTCGTCATGTACATCGCCGACACCGACAACAACCGTGTGGTGATCTGGACCCGCACCGCCGCAACTGACACCTCGTGGACGTTCCAGACCAAGTTCGGCAGCTACGGAACCGACGGCAGCGCGCCGCAGGACATCGAAGAGGATCAGCGCGTCTGGATTTCGCCTGACCAGCGTCGCGCCTACGTAACCAGCTACGGCGACAACCAGTCGAACTCGCGCGTCTTGGTCTGGGAGCGCTCGAGTCCCACCGCCACCGACTGGGCCTGGCAGTACAACGTCCCCGGCGACGGACCCAACATCGACGGCTCCGGACCGGCGCAGTTCGAGCGGATCTACGGCGCGTGGCTGACGCCCGACGAACTGACGATGTACGTCGCCGACAACGGCAACGACCGCATCTCGGTCTGGGCGCGGCCCTCGATCGCCGCCACCAACACCTGGCAGCACCAGTACAACTTCGGAACCGCGGGCGAGTCGTCAAACCAGTTCAACGGCCTCGAAACGATCATGTTGTCGAATGACGGGCTCCTCGCTTTCATGTCCGATCAGGACAACAACCGCGTCTCGGTCTGGTCCCGAGAGGATGTCGCGAGCCCGGCCTGGACTCCCGCTTTCATCATCGGTAACCAGAACGGAACCGATCTCGACAATCCGAGCACGGTGGCCACCTCCGACGACTTCCAGACGATCTACATCGTTGACCAGAACCACGAACGGGTGGCGATCTGGGGGTTCCGGGCGACCGCCGGGTAGGTCTCACGGGACGGCAGGGATTCGGAGCGCCGGGGGCCCGCCTGGCGCGGCGGTGCGATACTGCCGGGAGGCGGCGATCGGTTCCGCCCCCTGCCGAGCTCCGACTCGCCGCCCGATCCTGGCGCGCCCCGAGAGGTTTCCCATGCCCACCGTCATCGCCGAGACCACCCGCGGCGGCATCGTCGAGAGCGTCCATCATGGCGTCGTCGTGGTCACCGATGCCAGCGGCCGCATCGTGGCCAGCGCAGGCGATCCCGAGCGGGTCGTCTTCTACCGCTCCTCCGCCAAGCCCTTCCAGGCCATCCCGCTGATCGAGAGCGGCGCGGCCGACCGCTTCGGCTTCACGCAGCGCGAACTCGCCCTCGCCTGCGCCTCCCACAGCGGACAGCCCCACCACCAGGCCGAGGTCACCGGCATGCTGGAGAAACTCGGGCTGGCCCCATCGGCGCTGATGTGCGGCGCCATCGTTCCCTACAACGACGACGAGGGCGCCCGGGTCCGCGCTGGTCTTTCGATGAAGAGCGCGCTGTGCTGCGACTGTTCCGGCAAGCACGCCGGGATGCTGGCGACCTGCGTGCACGAAGGCCTTCCCCTCGACACCTACCTCGAACCGGACCACCCGCTGCAACGCCGCATCCTCGCCGTGATGGCCGACGTCATGCGCGTGCCCGAGGCCGCGATCGTGCCCGGCACCGACGGCTGCAGCCTGCCCACCTTCGGCGCGCCGATGGCGGCCTTCGCGCGCTCGTGGGCCACGCTGGCCGATCCCGGAAACGCGCCGGCCGGGCAGGGTCGCGAGCACGCGGCCGCGCTCGACCGTCTCCGGGCCGCGATGATGGCCGCCCCGGAGAACGTCGCCGGCGATGGCGAGTACGTGACCGACCTGATGGCCGTGGCAAACGGGTCCATCTGCGCCAAGAGCGGCGCGGAGGGCCTGATCTGCCTCGCCATTCCGGCGGCAGGGCTGGGCATCGCCATCCGGGTGCTCGACGGGTCCTACCGGGCCCATCCCATGCTCGTGGCCGAAACCCTACGGCAACTGGGCCTCGCCGACGAGGCGATGCTCGACGAACTCGAACGGCGGCATCCCGCCGAACTTCGCAATCACAACGGCAGGCTGGTGGGCGGAATTCGCGCCGCGTTCAGGCTCGCCGGACCAACCGCCGCCTGACGCCCGCCCTCTCCAGCACGGGACCGGCCCGGAGCGGGGCGCTCCGGGCCGGTTCGATTGCCTTCAGGGCCCAGCCGGGCAGAGGGTCAGTTGCCGGCCATCGCCGGGTTGGCACGGGCGAGGATGCCTGCCGCCATGATCAGTGTCCCGGCCAGCACGAGCGGCACCCGCACCTTGTTGCTGCCGAAGACCGCCCGGCCGTAGACCGACGCGGCCACCGAAACCCAGAGCGTCATGCGGTACATGGCGTCACCCCGCGATCCGAACTCCCCATGCGGAAGTGATACCACCACTGGCTCAAATGCGCTACGTGTCCGGCGTTACGAACCGGTAACGTCGCGAACTGCCGGCAACAGGGCGCCCCGCGGCGTCAGTGCCGCGGGGCGCAAACCGTGCCGTGCGTTCGCCTGCCGTGCGCGCTAGAAGGACTTGGGCGCGGCGTGCGGCGGCGCGACCCGCTGGAAACTCGCCGGCGGCTTGTTCCAGCCGAAGTGCTCGATCTCGTCGCCCTTGGCCGCGAGGATGACCGTTCCCGTCTCGGGGTAGACGCCCATCACGGCCTCGACCGGGATCCACATCTCGTCGTTGGCGCCGTGCATGCCGGTGGCGTAGATCAGGCCGCGGCGCTTGCGCCCGAACTCCTCCTCGCCCGGCAGCATGCCGATCACCCGGGCCAGTGCGCCGTTCGAGGCGTAGAGCGTGTCGCCGGGCTTGATGTCCGCGGCCGTGCCCACCGGACCGCGCAGGCGGTTCTCGTCGAGCGGGCTCATCGCGGGCTCGAAGAAGTCGGTGCTGCCGATCACGCGCTCCTCGTCGAGTACGCCCTCGGAGGGACGGTCGCGGGCGATCAGCGCGAAGACCACCAGCGTCAGGACCGAAAGCCCGAACGCCACCACGAGGTCCGCACGCAGGAACTCGCTGCGAAGGTTCCCGTGAATGATGTCCTCCGGGTGCAGCCGGAGCAGGGTCATCCCGATGAACAGGATGATCGCCGCGGCGACGACGAGCACGCCGATGAACACCGCCAGCGGGCGCACGAAGAGGTTGCCGAATCCGCGCGACATCCCGTTGCTTTCCTTCCCTAGCCGCGGCGCACGCGGCGCCGCCGTTCCGACGCCGGGGATTGTACCCCGGCGCGCCTAGCCGCGGAACCGCCCATCCTGCACCATCGCCGCAAGCGACTCGTCATCCGTCTCCGGGGGCACCATCCACTCCGAACGCAGCAATTCGAGCCGGCGCGCGCGCTGGCGCCGCAGCCTGCGGCGCAGCAGCAGCGGCGCCGCCGCCATCGCGCCCATGACCGGGAACCAGTACCAGGTGTTTGCGCCGAGCACGAACCCGGCGATCCACGTCCGCATGTACCAGAAGATCAGCGCCGTGGTCAGCAACTTGAAGGCAAAGAGCACCCACAGGAAGGCCCACACCGACGCGCCGTCCTCCTCTTCCGCGGAGAGTTGCTTGTCGATGCCCAGTTTCGCCATCGTCAGGCCCGCCATCACCGGGGTCCCTGCCCTACGGGAGCGGCGCCGCGTCGGCCTGCTGCCGGGGCGCGCGCTCGCTCTTCTCCTGCTCGTTGAACCAGCGCAGGAAGGTGTACGTGATCAGCAGCAGGAAGATCGTCGCCTCCCCTACCCACATCAGCAGCCCGGCGATCTGCTGGTCCATGTAGTTCGGGATGCCGAACACGCGCGGCGCGGTGTCATACGGCCGGTACAGCCCCGCCTCCGAGAACGTGAGATACACGCCGACCGCGGACCCGGGCAGCGTCAGCGCGAAGAAATACAGGCACTGCATCAATGGGGAGATGCGCGGCCACTCCGGCACGCTGCCCATCACCGGCCACCAGGCCAGCAGCGAGGTCGCGACGAAGGTCAGGTGCTCGAACGAGTGAATCGGGTCGCTGTACAGCGCCGCCTCGTAGAGCGCGGGAACGTGCCAGGCGGCGAGCACCGCCGCCGCCAGCAGATAGGCGACCATCGGGCGCGTCAGCCAGTACATCATCCGGTTCGATACCGGGTTGCGGACCAGCGGCGCGTACATCCAGCCCGGGATGCCGTGCAGCAACAGCGGCGGCGTCAGCAGCAGCAGGATCATGTGCTGGACCATGTGCGCGGTCAGCAGGTAATGCTCCGCCCAGTCATGCAGCGGCGGACCCATGGCGACGAGGATGGAGAGCAGCCCGCCGAAGAAACTCGCCCGCTGCCCTGCCGTCACCGGCCGAAGCTGCGAGCCATCCGGGGCGCGGTTGCGAGGCCCGCAGGCGATGACATAGGCCACCGCCGCCAGGAACAGCACCACCACGACCCCGGGATCCAGCCGCCAGTCGCTCCACAGCCACCCGGTCGGGTCCGGCTCGCCGGCATGGAACGACGGCATGGCCAGGACCACGGGGGGAAGCATGATCGCGAACCTCCGGCCGGCGGCGCGCCGCGGGATCAACTCGGCGGCAGCAGCACCGGGGCGTAATAGTGGCCGGCGTGAAACACGCTGATCATCGCGATCATCACCGTCACGCTGATGAACAGCCCGGCGACGAAGATCCAGGTCAGCAGCTTGTTCTCGTACTTGAGGTGCATGAACACCCCGACCACCAGCACGAACTTGGCGGTGGAGAGCAGAACGAGCGCCGGAATCAGGACCCCGCGCAGGGCGCTCACATAGTAGATCGCGACCTCGATGATGGTGATGATGGTCAGGATGATCGCGATCTTGATGTAGTACTTGTCCTTGGCGGCGTCGTGGTCGTCGCCGTGGTGGTCGATGGCGTGTCCGTGGCTCGACATCGTGGGTTGCTCCTGCCGGTGGACGCGGCCGCTAGAACGGCAGCGCCTCGATCGCCCGCTGCACGAGGTGGTAGGCGCCCTCGGCGGAATGTCCGCCGCCCTCGCCCGCTCCCTCGACCTTCTGGTACGGAATCAGGTAGACGAGCACGAAGATCACGATCCACACGATGTCGACGAAGTGCCAGTACAGCCCGGCCACGTCGACGCTCAGCGCGTCCTTCTGCTTCAGGCCGCCCCGCAGCGACACCCACACCAGCGTCAGCAGCCAGATGATGCCGAGCGTCACGTGCAGCCCGTGAAAGCCGGTCAGCACATAGAACGATGACGAGAAGATGTTCGTGTTGAGGTTCATCCCCTCGTGGGAGAAGACCGAGAACTCGAACACCTGGCCGCCGACGAAGATCGCCCCGAGCACCGCGGTGGCCAGCAGCCACGCCCGGTTCTTCCGCAGGTCGCCCCGGTAGATCGCGGAGACCGCCAGCACCATCGTCAGCGACGACATCAGCAGCACGAAGGCGCTCACCGACGTGTAGGGGATGTCGAAGATGTCGTAGGGATAGGGGCCGACGCCCATCGCCTCCGCGCGCCCGCGGTAGGTCATGTAGGTCCCGATCAGGGCCCCGAAGAACATCGTGTCCGAGGCCAGGAAGGCCCACATCAGCAGCTTGCGGCTGTCGATCCCGGTGCTGGGCGCCGGGTGGTCCGAGTGGCCATGATCGTGCAGGTCATGCCCGCTGCCGCCGTGGGCGGTGTGCAGTTCGGCGATGGTCGCTGCCAAGGGGTCCTCCGTTCCGGTTCGGTCCGTTCGTCGCGGCCGGCATGCTGCCGGGCCGCCCGGGCGATCAGTGGGCCGGGTCGCTCGCCGGCTCGAAGGACCAGCCGAAGACCGCGAGCACGATGATGACCAGCGCCGCCGCGCTCAGCACCGGCAGGCCGAGGAACGCGATCTGGATCTGCGGGTTGAAGAACTCGCCGATGGTCAGGAGGCCGACCGCTCCCAGCAGGATGCCGATGGCGAGCAGCAGCGGATAGAACGACGGGTTCGGCAGGTGAACGTCGGCATCCGCCTCCTCGACGGCGTCGACCTGCTCCCAGTGCGGTCGATCGGCCAGCGCGGTCGCGGTCTGCACCTGGGCGGGCGCGTGCGAGTGCCCGTCGCCGTACTTGTCGTACCACAGCTGATCCCGGTGGGTGACGGCCGGGATCTCCCGGAAGTTGTAGACCGGCGGCGGCGACGGGATCGCCCACTCGAGGGTCGATCCGTCCCACGTGTCATTGGGGGCAGGCTTGCCGAACTTCGCAGTGCGGGTGACGTTGACGAGGAAGAGGAGCACCGAGAAGGCGATCAGCAGCGAACCCAGGGTGACGATGGAGTTCCAGAACCACCAGCCGCTCTCGTTCCCGTAGCTCCAGTAGCGGCGCGGCATGCCGGCCAGGCCCAGGAAGTGCATCGGGAAGAAGGTGAGGTTGAACCCGAGGAAGGTCATCCAGAAGTGCCACTTGCCGAGGCCTTCGTCGAGTTGCTTGCCCCACACCTTCGGCCACCAGAAGTAGAGCCCGGCGAACAGGCCGAACACCGTGCCGCCGAACAGCACGTAGTGGAAGTGCGCCACGATGAAGTAGGAATCGTTCTGCTGGGAGTCGACCGGCACCACGGCGTGCATCACGCCGGAGAGACCGCCGATCACGAATTGCGACACCAGCCCCACGGCGAACAGCATCGCGGTGGTGAAGCGCAGCGACCCTCCCCACATGGTCGCGGTCCAGTTGAGGATCTTCACGCCGGTCGGAATGGCAATCAGCATCGTGCCCGCCGCGAAGACGGCGTTGGGCACCGGTCCCAGGCCGGTGGTGAACATGTGGTGGGCCCAGACGCCGAAGCCGAGGAAGGCGATGGCGGCGGTCGCGTACACCATCACCCCGTAGCCGAACAGCGGCTTCCGGGAAAAGACCGGAATCACCTCGGAAACGATGCCGAAGGCCGGCAGGATCAGGATGTACACCTCGGGGTGGCCGAAGATCCAGAACAGGTGCTGCCAGAGCAGCGGATCGCCGCCGGTGGTCACCACCTGCCCGTTGACGATGTTGTAGGGGGAGTAGAAGTGGGTGCCGCCGAGGTGGTCGAAGGTCAGCAGCATCAGCGCGATAGTGACCGCCGGGAAGGACATGGCGATCAGGATCTGCACGATCAAGGTGGTCCAGGTGAAGATGGGGAGTCGCATCATCGACATCCCCGGGGCGCGCATGTTGATGATGGTGATGATGAAGTTGAAGGACGCCGCCAGCGAGGCGAGGCCGAGAATCTGCAGGCCAAGCGCCCAGACGTTGATCTCGTTGCCGGAGAAGAGCGGGGTGGTCAGCGGTGCGTAGCCGTACCAGCCCTGGTCGGGAACGAGGTTGGCCATCGGCTGCCCGATCACCGGGATGAAGCCGAAGGCCTGGTGGAGCGCATAGGCAAAGGTGCTCGGGAGGTTCACCAGCAGCGGCAGGTTGAGGATGATTGCGCCGGCCACCCAGGTCCAGAAGCTGAACGAGTTGAGGCGCGGAAACGCGACATCGCGCGCGCCGATCTGGAGCGGGATGATGTAGTTGAAGAACGCCGCCGAGAGCGGCATCAACGCAAGGAACACCATCGTGGTGCCGTGCATGGTGAACATTTCGTTGTAGCGCTGGGCGTCCATGAAGGTGTTTTCCGGCCGGGCCAACTGGACGCGAATCATGATCGCTTCCAGGCCGCCGAGCAGGAAGAACAGGAACGCCGACACCCCGTACATGATGCCGATGCGCTTGTGGTCGATCGTGGTCAGCCAGCTCCAGACGCCCTCGTTGGAGTACTTGGGCTTGGAAAGCGTGATCGACCCGACCTTCGGTTCGGACTGCGGCGTGGGGTATGCGACCGATGCCATGGCGTTGCTCCCGGTTTCCTGTGCGCGCTGACTACTGGTTGGCCGCTGGCGTCGCCGCCGCGCCCGCATCCACCGCCGGGGCCGCCGGCATCTCGCTGTCCACCGTGTTCTTCGAGACGTAGAGCGGGTTGCCGCCCACTGGCGGGTCCTTCGGGCAGCCATCTGCCGGCTTGAGCGACGAGAGGTAGGCGACCAGTTCATCGACCTGCTGGTCGCTGATCTGCCCGGCCTTGTAGTAGTTCGGCATGTACACGCCGTCCTTCACCTCGTCGGTGTGGGTGAGCCACAGGCGGAGGTTCTCGGGGGTGTTTTCGAGCAGGCCGGCCGCGATCGTGTCCCGGCAGGCCAGGTTGGTCAGGTTAGGGCCGGCCTGGATGCCGTAGGGGTTGCCGGCCAGGCCATTCTTGGCGATGTTCGCATTCGTTCCGTTGATGTTGTGGCAGACGAGGCAGACGCCGTAGGCGGCCGGAACCTTCGCCACGTCACCGTTTGCCGCGCCGCCGGGGGACTCCTGATAGGCGTCCACCCAGGCGTCGAACTCCTCCTGCGGCACGACCAGCACCTTGAAGCGCATCCAGGCGTGGGCGCCGCCGCAGAACTCGGCGCACTCGCCGTAGTACTCGCCGACGTTCTCGGCGACGAACTGGAGTTTGTTGTCGTGGCCGGGCATGACGTCGGTCTTGCCGCTCAGCTGGGGCACCCAGAACGAGTGAATGACGTTGTTCGACCGCAGGCTGAACAGCACGCTCGCTCCCTGCGGCACCACCACCTCGTTCGCGGTGATCAGCGGCCCGGAGTCTCCGGACTCCGACGCCGGGATGTCGGGATACTGGATCTCCCACCACCACTGCTTGCCGTAAACCTCGACCTGGAAGTCGGCGGTC
>JBJTKE010000511.1:0-2915 GCA_046096285.1 Chloroflexota bacterium | reverse complement strand
GCGATGTCCACGGGGGAGGCGGGGTCCGCCGTCGGCAGGTAGGTCGCCGGGAATTCGTCCTTCCGCAGGTCGGCGTTGCCGGAGTTGGCGATGTCACAGGAGTCGAGCCCCGCGACGTTCAGGTCCGCCGGTTTCTGAACGAGCCCGATGGAGCCGAAGACGAACGGGATCTCCCACTGGTGCATCGCGCCGGGATAGGGCTTCGCGACCTTTTCAGTAACGTAATCGAAGTAGTAGGCATAGCCGGGGGCCACGCCCTGCATCGCGCCGGCCAGCATCTTGACGCCTCCGAGATACCACGCGTCGCCCTCCGCATCGGTCACCTGCAGGCAGGCGGGGATGTCGGCGTAGAGTGGGGCGATGGTCGCCGGGTCCAGGCCAATGGAGGTGAGGTAGGTCTCGAGGTCGTCTGGCTGGGCCGAGAGCGCGAAGAACCCGGAGTCCCAGGAGTTGGTGCCGATCATGAACGGCACCGGGGCCTGCTTGCCGTCGCTGAAAAGCTTGATGGGGTCGCCGACGATCACCTCACCGTCGATGAAAATGCCACCGAAGTCGCCCGCCTGGTATTGCGCGTTGGAGAACACGACCTTTTCGGTGGGCCGCGCGCGCAGTTCCTCCATCGTGGAGACAACGAGGCTCTCGATGAATTTTGCGGCCATGTCCACCTGCGCGGGCATGCCGTGGACCGATTCAGTCATCGCCGGCAGTGGGTTCGTCCGGGCTGCGAGGGCGATGGCCTTGTGGAAGAGACCGCGAGCAGGTGGCGAGACCATCAGCCAGGTGACGGTGCGGCCGCCGCCCGACTGGCCGAAGATGGTGACGTTGCCGGGGTCGCCACCGAAGGCCGCGATGTTCCGCTTCACCCATCGCAGCGACTCGATCTGGTCCATGGTGCCGTAGTTGCCGACCGGTTCACCCGGCCGCGGCGGCCTCGTCGATGAGTTGCTCGGGGGCGAAGAACCCGAGAGCGCCAAGCCGGTAGTCGATCGTGACGACGATGACGCCCTGCTTGACGAGGTTGATCGGGGTATACATTGGCTCGCTTGCATCGCCTTCGATCAGGGCGCCGCCGTGGATCCAGACCATGACTGGCAGATTGGTGCCAGGCTCCTCCGGGGTGTAGACGTTGAGGTGGAGGCAGTCCTCATTGCCACTGGCCGAGATTGCCACGTTCACCCCGTTGACGGCCGGCTGTGGACAGGGAGCGGCGAACTTCGTCGCGTCGAGCACGCCCTCCCAGGGCGCCGGCGGCTGCGGCGGACGCCAGCGCAGCGGTCCAACCGGCGGGGCGGCGTAGGGAATCCCCTTGTAGGCGTTCATCCCGTTTTCGGCGCTGCCCCGCAGCGTGCCGGTATCGATGGTGACGGTCAGTGGTTCGTCGGCGAATGCGCTCGGAGCTCCGAGCATCAGCGCAACGAGAACGCATGACGCGATTCTTCCCAAATCTCGCATGACCTCTCTCCCGTTCTCCATCTCTCCCGCTGCCGCTCGTTTGTGATGTCCGGGAGAGAACTGTTGCTCAATGTCCATTCAGGCCAGCCCATTCTACGGGCACGGTCACGGGTTTGGCCAAGCCCGGCCCAGAAAGAACGGACGTCACCAACCAGACGTCGCTGGAGATGTGTCGCCGGCCGGTTGCATGGAGTGGTGGCGTCGCTCAACCCGGCGTGCGGGCCGTGACGATCAGCGCTTCGCTGCTGACGACGATGGCATCTCCCTGGCGCATCGCGTCGAGGGCGCCCATCACGGCGGCTCGCGAGCGGGCACGCCCCGCCTCGTCAAGTTCGGCGAGCCGGTCCGCGAATGCGCCTTCACCGGAGAGGCGGGTCCATTCCAGTTCGGGATCCTCGACGACGTGGTTAGCGGTGAATGGGTGCAGGGCGACATCCTCGAATCCCGCTCCGGCGACCAGCGATTCGATCAGGCCGGGGGCGCCGAGCGAGAGCGGGTTCGGGCCGCCGGCGCCAGCGGGGTCGGCTGGCAGCGATTCCTGGAGGACCCGCATCGGCTTGAAGTGTCCGACCTTTTCCGGCGTGCTCCATACCGCAACACCGAGCCTGCCGCCCGGGCGCAGCACCCGGCGCATCTCGGCGAGGGCGGCTCCAGCGTCCTTCATGAACATCAGGCCGAACTGGCAGGCGACGACGTCGAACGAGGCGTCGGTGAGCGCGAGCGCTTCGCCGGGCATGGCCGCGAAGTCGACGTTGGCGGCCCCAACCGAGCGCGCTTCCGCTGCGACGAAGGATTCCCAGACCGGCGAGAGGTCGGTCGCCAGCACGCTCCCGGCCGGGCCTGCCGCCAGACCGGCCAGGGCGGCGACCGGCCCCGGCCCGGCGGCGATGTCGAGGACGCGCTCCCTCGGCCGGATGTCGAGCAGGTCGACCAGGCGACGGGCGAAGGGACGATTCTTCGGCAGGGCGTAATCCGCGTACATCCGGGCGCGCCTGGTCCACTCATCGCGCCGGGCGTCCTCGTGGGCGGTGTCGCGCTGGTTCATCTGGATCCTCCGGTCGGTGCGGATACGGCGCAGGCGCGCATCAAGCGAAGCCGGGCTGTCCCAGCGCCGCAGTGACGGGCGGGCTTGCGCTCGCGCTCGGGGGAAGTGGCTGACCTACTTGACCGCGCCCATGGTCAACCCGCGCACGAGATGGCGGGAGACGATGGCGGCGAAGATGACGACGGGCAACACGATCAGGGTGCCGGTGGCCATCATCGCGCCCCAGCGGACACCGAAGCCGGTCATGAAGTTGGCGGCCTCCACCGGCGCGGTCTTGGCGACGTCGCGCGTCAGCACGAGGGCAAACAGGAACTCGTTCCATGTCAGGATCAGGCCGAACACAAAGGTTGCCGCGAGTCCCGCGATCACTTGCGGCAGGCAGATTTTATAAAAGACACGGAAGCCTGATGAGCCATCA
>JBJTKE010000510.1:0-1669 GCA_046096285.1 Chloroflexota bacterium | reverse complement strand
GGCGTGGAGTTGCACGGTGCGAGCGACCACGGCGTGAGCGAGGCGCTCTACCTTGCGGACCCGGACGGGAACGGGATCGAGTTGTACCGCGACCGTGACCGGTCGGAGTGGCCGCGCGAGGTCAACGGAGAGTTGCGGATGGTGACCGCGGCGCTCGATCTCGACGGCCTGCTGGCCGAACTGGACGATGAACTGGGCATCACCGCCGCCAGCCGGGGTTGACCGGCCCCGACGAGTGCCCTGAACGGAAACGAGGAAGGGCCCGCGGGCCCTTCCTCGATTTCGTGCGCGTCTAAGCCCGGGATCAGTTGCTGTCGTGGTGGTCGGGAACGGGATCGCCCTTCTCGTAGTCGACCGCCCAGCCGATGTGCTCCTCGGCGCGGGCATCGATGGCGTCGCGGATGTCGTCGTCGAACGCGCCCGCGGCAACGAACGCATCAAGGCCGTAGTCGACCATGTCCTCGAGGAAGGAGATCAGTTCCCCCCGGCTGTGGCCATTGGAGCGGGCCATCTCGGCGAGGCTGTCTCCGGCGTAGTAGGCATCCTTCATTTCAGCCGGGGTCATGCCGACGAAGCGCAGGAGGTCGCCGCCGGACTCCATCATGCCGTCGCGGATGGCGCACCCGAGCCCGTCCTGGTCAGCGGCCCACGTCGTGAACTGAGCACGGGCGTCGCGCGCCTCGGCACGGGAGACGCTGCCGTCCTCGACGAGATAACCGAGGCCCTTGTTGAAGCCGGCGACGATCTCGTCCGTGCTCGGGCAGCCGGGCATTCCGGGCCCTGCCGAAGCGCCGATGGCGAGCGGGGCCGACAACCCGGCGGCGACCGCCGCGGCGACAATGGCGACGCGGGCCGGGCGCTTCATTCGATCAAGCATGGTGTTCATGTCCGACTCCTCTCGTGTCCCTGCGGTTCCAGTTCCGCGCCAACCACGGCTGGCAGCGCGAGCGTAACCGTTGCGCCGAATCCCGGCTCGCTCTCGATCTCGACCGATCCGCCATGGTTCGCCATGATCTCACGGACGATGGGCAAACCGAGACCGAACCCGTTTTCATCCTCCCCGGGGCCGCGGCGGAACCGGTCGAAGGCCCGGAGCGCGGTCTCCGGATCCATGCCGCTCCCGGTGTCCGCCACCGAAAGACGGACGATGCCGTCAACCTGACGCGCCTCCAGGGTGACTTTTCCCCCCGGCCCGGTATGACGAAGGGCATTGTCCACCAGGTTCCCGAGCGCCTGCGCGAGCCGGTCCTCGTCTGCCAGGACGGCCAGTCCGGTGGACCGCTGCGCTGCCAGCACCACCTGCCGCTGCAGCGCCGCCGGCGCAAACCGCTCGATGGTCCGGCCGAATGCGGCATCCACGTCCAGCGGCTGGAGGCGGAAGCGCAACTGCCCGGATTCGAGCCGGGACAGGTCGAGCAACTCGTCCACGAGGCGGCTCATCCGGGCGGATTCGGCCTCGATGGTCGCGATCGCCCGCTCCCTGGCGGCGGGGTCGGAAGCCACCCCCGACCTCAACGCCTGCGCGTATCCTCGCACACTGGTGAGGGGGGTTCGAAGTTCGTGGGCTACATCGGCGAGCAGCGCGCGCTGGCTGCGGTCAACCGCGGCCACGGTGCGCGACATGGCGTTGACGCTTGACCAGGGTGCCGATCTCGTCGGGTCCCTCGCC
>JBJTKE010000509.1:0-2452 GCA_046096285.1 Chloroflexota bacterium | reverse complement strand
TCGCGGGAGCGTTCGCGGGGACGTGGGTCAACCAGCGGGTTTCCGGCCCGCTCATCCTGCTGCGGTGTGGCGCGCTGATGCTGGTGGGTGCCGCCCGGAGGGCGTGCGGCCCGAAGCCCCCGGCACGGCCCGCGGACTTCCACCGACATCCTCTCGCGGTGCCGGTGGCGGGTTTGGCGGTGGGCCTGATGACCGGGTTCTTCGGCGTTGGGGGCGGGTTTCTCATCGTTCCGGCGCTCGTTCTCGCGCTCGGATTGCCGATGCGCGTCGCGGTTGGCACCTCGCTGGTGATCATCGCCATCAACTCGGCGTCCGGCATCGTCGCCCACTTGCCGACCGGCGGGATCGAGACAGGTGTGGCGGCAGCGTTCGTGCTAGGGGGGTTCATCGGCAGCCAGGCCGGCGGGCGACTCGCGGGAAGGATCGACGACGCCCGGTTGGCGCGGGGGTTCGCCGCGATGGTGGCGGCGATCGGCGTCTTCCTGATCGTCCGGAATGCCGGACTGGTGTTCGGCGCGGGCGGCGCGGCCGCCGCGCGGGGAGGTGGATGATGAGCGTGCATGATGTGGTTGCGGCCTACGGCTTCGGCACGGAGATCGACGCCCCGCTGGATGCGGCGATCGACCTGGTGACCGCGGCGCTGAAGGAGGAGGGATTCGGCATCCTGACCCCGATCGACGTCCGCGCCACGATGCGGGAGAAGATCGGCGAGGAATTCGAGCCCTACGTGATTCTCGGGGCCTGCAACCCGCGGCTTGCCTGGCGCGCCCTCCAGGCCGAGCACGAGGTCGGGCTGCTCCTGCCGTGCAACGTCATCGTGCACCAGCATGGCGACCGCACCCGCGTCTCGGTGATGGATCCGATGATCATGACCGGCGTGGCGCCCGGCAACGATGGTCTCGCCGAAGTCGCGGCCGAGGCCGAGTCGAAGTTGCGCGGCGTGGTGTCGGCGCTGAACCACCGGCGGCTCGAGGTGATCCGGTAGGCACGGCTGCCCGGCCCCGGGTTCCCGTCCGGGCGCTCCGGTCGATATCCGCCGCCGACCCGGGAGACCGGAGGGGGCGGCGCCGGACCGCAACCGCGCATCCGGCGTGACCGTCATTCCGGGCCGGGAATGCCGGGCCCGGAGGGGGCGGATCAGCGCGACGCCGCGGCCCGCCGGGCCGCCGAGGCGTGCGCCCGGCGCTCCAGGTCGTCGTCGAGCAGCGCGAGCGACACCGGCCCGTGGCGCCGTGCGAGGGCCTGCTCGATCAGCCAGTCGGCGAATGCGGGGTTCTTGGGCAGCAGCGAGCCGTGAAGGTAGCAGCCCGCAACCTTGCCCTGCAGGACGCCCTCGGTGCCGTCGCGGCCGTTGTTGCCGCGCCCGATCCGCACGGTCCCGAGCGGTTGCACGCCCGGGCCAAGCCGGGTCAGCCCGCTGTGGTTCTCGAAGCCGACGAGTTCGCCAAAGGGCGAGTCGACCACCACGTTGCCGATGAAACGCTCCGGGCCCGCTTCGGTTTCGAGGTCGATCAGGCCGATGCCGGGAAGGGGCGGCGCTCCGTGGGGCCGGTACTCGTGGCCGAGCAGTTGGTAGCCGCCGCAGATCGCCAGCATCGCGGCGCCGCCCTCCACCGCCCGGCGCACCGCCGCGCCCGTCGGTCCCTGCAGGTCGCGCGCGACCGCCGACTGCTCCCCGTCCTGGCCGCCGCCGAAGAAAAACAGGTCGATGTCCTCCGGTGGTGCATCGCCCGCGTTGATGGCGGCGACCCGCGTCTCGATGCCGCGCCAGGCGGCGCGCCGTTCCAGCGCGAGGACGTTGCCGCGGTCGCCGTAGATGTTCATCCGGGTGGGATAGAGCCAGCCGATGGTGAGCGTCATGGTCATCTCGCCGTTCTCCCCGCGTCCGCTCACTGCTTCCAGAAGTCGTCGACGGCGCCGCGGGCGGCGAGCACCTCGCGCAGGCCCAGCATGGCCGTGTAGGTGGGGAGGATGTAGCCGGCCCCGCCCGCCGGTAGCGCGGCCACGAACCCATCGAGGCCCGCGGCGAGATCGTCCGCCAACGGGACGATGCGATCCGCCGGAACTCCCGCGTACTTCAGCCGGTTCGCCATGTCCGCCCCGCGCAGGCCGGTGGTGAACAGCGGCGCGGGGCCGTCGGCGAGGATCTCGAAATCCACGTCCCACAGCCAGGAGACGTCGCGCCCGTCGGCGAACAGATCGTTGATCGCGATCAGCGCCGGCGCTTCGATGCCGTGGGGACGCGGGGCCAGCATGCGCAGCGTCTCGTTGAATCCGACCGGGTTCTTGACGAGGGCCATGGTCAGTGACCGGCCGCCGAGGGTGACCCGCTCGATCCGGCCGAACGCCGAGGTGAACGATCCGAGCGCCGCGGCGATGGTTCCGTCGTCGATGCCGAAGGCGAGCGCGGCGGCCGCGGCGGCGACCGCGTTGTAGACGTTGTAGAGCCCCG